>JAUPLM010000164.1 GCA_030836965.1 Thermodesulfobacteriota bacterium
ACTCCGTACGGTTCGTGCAGTATCCGGCTGGTGGAATAAAAATTCAGCATGTCTGTCGGGATTCTCGTGGGTTTTGCCCACTTATTCAGTTTTTTAAGGTGGTGTTTGATTTCCTTTAATATCATGCCGATCTCGGTTCCGAATACTTCCAGTTTAGGTTTTCTTAAATCCTCCCAGAAGGCGTCGTAGATTTCATTTTCGTATCTTAATAGCGCATCCTGAAGTTTTTTCAGGCTGCCGCGCCGGAATTCGATATCGATGGTTTTTCCTGTTTGAAAAAAATCGCGATGCTCCTTTACTGCTCTTTCTATAGAATCCATGCCGATATTGCTCCATCGTTTTTAAATGTATTACCGGATATTATTCCGTCAGAAGTCTTCCGAAGCCGGAACTTCCTAACTCTTCAATTCTTTCCGGGTTTGTAAATTGCCTCCGCTTTCCCTATAAGTTCGAGAGCCGTAGTAAGTGTTGAGAGATCCGGATTTATACTGCCGTCAATCCCGGCCACATGCCCATGTCCTATGATTTTGGCCTTACTCTCCGATATCTGATCCCCTACCGAAAGGCTTCCCTGCCAAATGACTGAAGGTTGACCTCTGTACCAGCTGTAGTTATGATGCCCGTTATCGTCAAAGCTCTTATTAACCTCAATATAATAATAGTATTTTCCCGGTTTGAGTATTTTCTGATTCCAAATCCGGACAAACTCCCCGGCTTTTGGAGTAGCCGAACTTATAGCGTCAACAAGCGGTTTATCTTTTGTCGGATAAAAATTACCTCCTCCATAATCAATGCCTCTTTGATGTGCCCAAACCGGAAGAACGCTTAACCTAGACCCGCCCCATTTGTCGTCTATCTCACCGCCTCTGTTTCCGAGCCCTTCACCGGCGACCTTCCTTGTGACATAAACCGTATCCACAAAAACCCCCTGTTCGTTGGCCAGCCAGACGGCCATCTGACAGTTTTTATCGTTCAAAAAGATGCGGAAGGTAATTTCCATCTGAACATTATTAGTTCCGGCGAGAACTTCACTCCCACCAAATAGCAGGGCGGCAAACAGGCAACCTATGCTCGCAATTATGACTTTTAGCGAAATTGCCTTAATCATACAAATTCTCCTTTTATTTTTTTTAATACCAGCCATAGCACGGGAAAGTTAAACAACGAAGGGGCGATATTTTTTGATACTATATTCCGTAAATCATGGTTGACCCGCCGGATAGATACGGCATAAATATTTCAAATAATACATAATATCTTGACATTTATTTTGCAACCATTTATTTCCATTATCCCGGCAAAACGTAAGACCATGCGTTATTTTGAGGGTTCCGGGGTTCCGGGATTCCGGGATTCTATGATTCAAGGATTTAAGGGTTCAAGGGTTCAAGTAAAACAGAATGAAGCATAAGCGATCAATACTGAATATTTTTAAAAAAATAACGGAAAATGACGGATCCGGCAAATAAATCTTCATACAGGCAAAAGCGGGATAAAGCCAAAGAAAGCAATTGCAACTGCTGCAACAGGGTTGCTCCGTTCTGCTGGAGATGCAGGTGCGGATTCGCCATATGCCAGGAGTGCATGGAAGAAAATTTCTGGGGAATGTCATGCAACGGAATTACGTGGCAGTGCCCGGACTGCGGGAGCCAGAACGGCCTCGGGAATCAGTAAAAACCCCGGTGTCTTGAGCCGCGAAAGAGCTTATCATCACGATTTCTGCCGGAACACCTGCCATCTCTTACGATTATGTAAATAGCGCGCTTTGAACCGGAATTCACCTTTTTGGGGCCAATCGTTTTTCTATCGCTTTTGAAGTCTTTGTGACAGACAAGCCTCCAAGCGCTGTGCAGCGCAAAGCCGGCGGGAGCATCTTACCGACTTTATCCATGGTTTGAATTATTTCATCGAGAGGAATGACCGGGTCGTAATCAGCCAGAGCCATGTTGGCACATGCCAGGGCGTTGCCGGCCGCCATCACGTTTTTGCCGAGACAGGGCACTTCCACCCGCCCGGCGACCGGGTCGCAGATCATGCCAAGGATGTTCTGAAGCGCCATCGAGGCCGCATTGACTCCCTGCCGGGTTGACCCGCCTGCAAGAGTAACCAGAGCGGCGGCAGCCATCCCTGATCCGGACCCGCATTCGGCCTGACATCCCCCGACCTCCGCGGCAAAAGTTGCATGCGCGGCAATAAATACGCCGATAAGGCCTCCGGCTAGCATAGCCCGCGCCATATCTTCCCTGGAAAGACCCATCGCAACCGCCGTCCCGATGCAGGCTCCCGGCAGACCGCCGCAGGCTCCGGCCGTCGGCGCCGCAACGATCAGGCCCATGGAGCTCTTCGATTCCATCATGGCCGTGGTGTACATGATGATCCGGTTCAATACACCTCCGTCAATCAGGCGGCGATTCTCCATCAGGGTCCGGAATTTGCCGGATTGATAACCCAGGATCCGGTCGGCATATTCAGTGCCTGCCAGGCCTTTTTGGATGGCGTTATGCATTATATCTATGATGTCCGTCATCTTCTCCATTACCTGTTCACCGGTAATGGCTCCTCTGGCGCTTTCATAATGGATCGCTAATTCCCACAAACCGAGGTTTTTATCCCGGTTGTATTCCATCATCTCATCGCAGGTGATGAACGGAACTTCGATGGCCCTTCGCGACAGGACCGGAAGCACCGGCGCGATTTGTTTGATGAATCGGATATCGAATCCGGAGCGCAATTCGAAGAGTTCTTCCTTGGTCATGAATCTCTGCGATTTTATCTCGATAAACTGAGCAGCCTCACCACGCAGGATGTGAATTTCATCGGCTCTGATATTCTCTTTCAGGTATGCCAGCAGCCGATCTCCATCCGATTTGAAAAAGATAAGGGTATCGTAATAGTCGCCCGCCATCGAAACCTCAATGCCGTCAATCTCTATTACTTCAATAATGCCGCCGCCGGTGGATATGGCGGTCACGGTGTGGGTCTCTCCGGAGTTGGCGATCCTCATCTTGTAGGTGTTGGGATGGGAGGCCTTTATGGGGACGATTTCTATTCTGACTTTAATCCCTTTTTCCTTAAGCACTCCGGGGGAATCCGCCAGCCTCTCATCGCTGGTATCCCAGCCCAGAAAGCCGCCGAACAGCCCCATATCCGAGCCCTGGCTTTCGTGGGTGGCTGCCAGCGAGCCGTCCGGATCGAATTGGATGAGCACATCTTTGATCTCGCCGTCCATCAAATCACGGACCATCCTGCCTATCCTTACCGCGGCGGCACAATGAGAACTGGATGGCCCGCGCATAACAGGACCAATCACGTCGTTGAATATACTGGGGCATGAAGATTCCATTTTATCTTTCCGGAATCAGATGGTAAGCATTGCTTCAAGCTCTTTTAAGTTTATTATATGGTAATCGGCTGACAGATCTTTGTTGTTGTATGCAACAAGCGGAACACCGGCAGCTTTTGCCGCCATCTCATCAAGTACCGAATCTCCCACATAAATCGCTTCGGAAGGTTTAATGCCGAAATATTCCACTATCTTTATCAGCAGGTCGGGATGTGGCTTCGGATTCTTCACATCAAGGGCGGATACGACAATATCAAAGCATCCCTCGAGTCCATGCTCCAGAAGAACACCCCGCATCGTATCGCTCCTGTTCGTGGCTACGGCGGTTTTGTATTTCGGCCTGAGTTTTTTAAGAAGGCTCTTTAAACCCGGTTCTATTTTCATATACTTGATAAACGGCCAGTAGGACATTTTTTTCCGGAATTCGAAGGCCGCTTTTAAATCCTCCGGATCCGGAAAAAGATTTGCAAGTACTTCATTTGCGGTATGCATGTGAGCGTGGACAAACTGCTCCGGGGTCATGAGCGGTTTTCCGAAATGATCGAGAATGCTGTTGTAATAATCCATGTTGGCCTGCACCGAGTCAAACATGACTCCGTCGCAGTCAAAAGCGACCACTTTGATATCCTTCATGGATTTCTCATGCTCCGAGATCACAATATGTTTCCCAATACGGGAATTCTGATTACAGGATGAGTCTTGTTGTCCGTATTAATAATGATGGAATCAAAATATTTGCCTTTAACTTTTGCCTTGTTCCGGACCGTCAGAATATATTCGGTAAATTTCTGATTATTCTTTTCCTCGAGTTTTATGCTGATATTGTTGCCGTATACCACCGAAGTGCCGAGTACTTTGAAAGGATATTTTTCTTCCGGAATTATCTTTACGGTTGCCGCAAGATTTGCTTTTACATTACCGCTTAAAAAGATTTTATTCGGTGTTATATTGGCAAATCTTTCAACAACCCCGAATACTGTAAGGTAAAGCTTCGGTTGATCGGCGTCGTTTGTGTGAACGATGATATTTTTCTTGATCAGCTGTCCGCCGTATCCCGCAGTATCAACCCTTATCGATATTTTCCCCTCACCGCCGGGAGGGAGCTGTTTCGGAAAAGAAACAGCCGCGCAACCTCACCCGGTTTCCACTTTTTGGATATCAAGAACCGCGCTCCCCTTGTTCATGATGACAAAATCATGAATTATCTGAGCGCCGTCCAGAACAGGGTCAAATTCATAGCTGTTTTCAGCCAAAGCGGCATCCGGCAGGGTCTGCTCGTCGCTTCCGAAGCAGAATACCGGCAAAATCATTATAATCAGAAAAAGACAGGCGATAACAAGTTTTTGTTTCATATAAGCCTCAGGTATTTTCAGTTTTGCGAAGATCATAGTTTAAAAAATCGACTTTTCCCAAAAAGTAAGAATAGAATTTTAAATGAAAATGTCAAGGTATTCATCGTCATTATTTTACGATTTGATTTATTGATCGTTAAGGGAAATGCGCCTGACGATTCCTTTTTCAGTATCAACCATGCAAAAGCCCGGATTTCCTTCTTTCCCCATAATTTCGCCGGGATTTAATAAAATGGTCTCCCCGATCCTTTTTTCAAGGTAAAGGTGCGAATGGCCGTAGCACACCATTTTATATTTTGCCGTTGATGCGAGACCCTCTCCCACCATTCCCTGGTGAGTGAAGGCTATGGGAAAGCCTCCGGCATCAACTTCTCCGATAAGTCCGTGCAGAACTATGTTTTTCAATGAGGTCAGGGATAATTTAGTCAATAGATACTGATCTCCGTCGTTGTTGCCGAAAACGCCGTGAACCGGGATTCCGGCTACTTCCAGTTCCTGCAGCATGAAAGGAGCCGTAAAATCCCCGCAATGGATGATCATGCCTGCCCTCTCTTTGCAAATGATTGAAATTGCCTTGCGCAGGTTCGGGATATTATCGTGGCTGTCGCTCATAACGGCAATCAACATGCTTGCCTCCTACATCATGAAATAAGGATCAACATCTGCGGATATACTGACATCTCTGCCGCATATTCTTTGCGCATTTTCAAACATTATCTTACGTACAAACCTGTGAAGCTGCTTTGAATCATCCCCTTTTAAAAGGATCTGCCATCTGAACCGGCCTGCTATTCTCGTAACCGAAGCTTCAATCGGGCCGAGAAGATCCACCGATTTATGAAAAGATTTATTCTCCGCTCTCAAAGCGTTGCAGCATTCTCCGATGGCTTTCGCGCATTCATGGGTTCTTTTCTTATCCCTTCCCGACAATCTTATCATGATCATTCTTGAAAATGGAGGATAATTCAACTCTTTCCGGAAACGGATTTCCTTATCATAAAAAGATTTAAAATCCTGATCTCTCGCGGAAAGAATAGTGAAATGTTCCGGATTGTAAGTCTGAAGTATAACCCTTCCTTTTGAACTCCCGCGCCCGGCCCTTCCCGCAACCTGCGCCAGAAGCTGAAATGTGCGCTCACCCGCCCGGAAATCGGGGAAGGCAAGCGACAGATCCGCGCATATTATGCCGACAAGCGTGATATCCGGATAATCATGCCCTTTCGCGATCATCTGGGTTCCGACAAGAACATCGATGCTCTTCTCACTCAGGCCTTTTAAGATTTTAACCGTCGAACCTTTTCGCACAGTCGTGTCCGAATCCATTCTCTCAACCTTTGCCCCGGGGAAAAGGCTCTTTACGGCGGCTTCGACCTTTTCGGTTCCCAGCCCCAAAAGCTTTATCTCTGAAGAACCGCATTTACCGCAATTGGAACCCGATGCTTTAGTAAAGCCGCAGTAATGGCATTTATATGCATTCGCCGATTTGTGAAGAGTCAGGGAAATATCGCAGTTTTTACACCTCACCGCCTCCCCGCACGCTCCGCATACCGGAAAGCCTGAAAATCCCCTCCGGTTCAAAAACAGGAGAACCTGCTCTTTCCGGTCCAGTGTTTCCTTCATGCGGCAAATAAGCTCATCCGAAAAATGCCGTCTTATTCCGCGGCTGTCACGGTTCTTCTTTAAATCGACAACGGTAATTTCCGGCAGCGTTCTGTCTTCAACACGCTTTGTCAAAGTAACTTCAGAAAACTTTTTTACTGAAACATTATGGTATGACTGAACGGAAGGAGTCGCAGAGCCGAGACGCACAATGGCATTTTCGAATTTTGCTCTGACTACCGCAAGGTCTCTCGCGTTGTATTTGAGCCCGCCCTCCTGCTCATATGAAGAATCATGCTCTTCATCGACTACTATAATGCCAGTATTGCAGAGCGGCGCGAATACGGCGGATCTTGCGCCTATTACAACGGGGGTTTTATTGGCTGCGATCCTGACCCATTGATCAAACTTTTCTCCGGCTGAAAGGCTGCTGTGCAGGATCGCCACGCATTCGCCGAAACGCGCCCTGAATCGCCTTTCCATCTGGGAGATAAGCGCTATTTCAGGCACGAGAACCAGTACGCCAAACCCCTGATTTACGGCAGAAGAAGCAAGGTTCATATAGACTTCCGTTTTGCCGCTTCCGGTGATTCCTGTCAGAAGAAAGGGAGCGAAACCTTTTCCCAGAAAGCTTCCGATTCGGGATACCGCCTTTTCCTGCTCCGGGGTCAAAACGGGCGCAATGTCAGGGGTTATTGTTTCACCGAAGGGATCGCGGTAAACCGGTTTGTGTAAGGAAGTTATATATCCCTTACCTTCGAGAACACTGACTGCCCTTGAAGCGCCCGGCAGAAGCTGATTAAGACGCTTCAGGGAAATTTCCCCGTGCGATTTAAGGCAATCGATAACCTTGCTCTGCGATTTTGAAATTTTGCCGGCAGGAAAACTTGATCCGGATAAAAAAATATAAGATTCGGTCATTCCCTTCGTCTTACCGGGCTTTATCTCTTTTTTCTTCTCTATCAGTTTCCGTTTTTCCATTGAATTAAGAAGCGCCCCTGGAATGTCACAATTCATCTTTCTGCAAAGTTCCTTAACGCTCATGGGGTTTTGTTCAAGCAGCCTTAAAACCCCTTCTTCAAAAGGCGCGGACCTCTTTCCGCCGGCAGCCGCTTTCCCGTTATCCGTAATTGCGTAATTTGCGATTTCACGAAAATTCAGGCCGCCGGGGAGGGCTGTTTTTATTACTTCCCCGATGGGATGGATGTAATAATCGGAAATCCATTCAAAGAAGGGAACCATTGACGGCTGAAAAAGAGGGGTTTCGTCAAGAACATCTATAATGTCTTTTATTTCTTTATCATCTTTTGCTTCTTTTTCCCGTTTGTTCCCGCAAAGAACATATCCTGTTACCGCGCGCTGTCCGAACGGAACAAGCACCCTTTTCCCGGGCAACGGAATATCGTCCATGCCTTCCGGAACCATATAAGTGTATGAACCGAAAACCGGCAAAGCCACGGCAACATCGATATATTTAGGACTCTTTACCATTTTATACTTTTCAATATTTAAAAATGCTGTTAAAACGCAAATGTTTTGAATATGAGTATAAAGGAGTCAGGAGCCAGAATACAGAAGTCAGAATAAATCTGGACTCCTGCTTTTGCGGGGGTTATGATTTCCGATGCTTCTGCAATTGGTTCTTCTGAATTCTGGCTCCTGAATTCTGAGCAGTTAATATATAGCATAAAACACATTTTAAGGAAAAAAATATATACGTCCATGTCCAGTTCTGTTGCAACAACCGGTAAAGTTCCTGCATCCGCCAAGGCGGCGTTAAGCATCGCCTGCTTTCTCTGGGCGATCTCTTTTATAGCAACCAAAGTCGCGGTTGCAAGTGTTCCGCCCCTTACTCTTGTTACTTTGAGGCTCCTGATATCATCCTTATGTTTTTTTGTCTGGTTTGTAATCAGAGGTTCAAAGCTGAAGTATGAAGGCTTGCCGTGGCTCGGGCAAATGTTCCTGCTCAGCCTGTTCGGAACAGGTCTTCACTATTCCACCCAGACAATCGGGCTTAAGTATACGACCGCTTCCAACGCGTCCCTTTACGCGGTCACCGGTCCGGTTACAATCCTTATTATAGCCGTACTGTTCCTCGGCGAGAAACTGACCGTTAAAAAGGCCGCAGGGCTGATTCTTGCATTGACAGGGGTTATTACAGTCATGGGAATTAAAACCCTTGCCTCCTTCGATGTTAAGGGGCACATGCTCGGCGATCTTCTTGTTTTTGCCAGCATATTCATGTGGGGCGTGTTTACCGTTCTCGGGAAAAACATGACAAAGAGGATGAACGCGCTTGAGCTTACCGCGATAGTCACATTTATCGGATCTCTCTGCATGATCCCTTTCGGCTGGTATGAGACACGAGCAAGCTCCTTTCCAATTCTTTCGATAGGCAGGGATGCCTGGATTGCCATAGCCTTTCTGGGAATAACATGCTCTTTTCTCGCCACTCTGCTGTATTTCAAGGCATTGGAACGGACCGAATCCCAAAAAGTAGGGGTCTATCTTTATACCATCCCTCCCATGACATATATAATCGCCTCATTTTATCTTGGAGAAAAAATCGGCGCAAACCTGATTATCGGTTCACTTTTGGTTCTTGCAGGAGTATATATAACGGAAAACGGATAAGGTATTGAAGCTGTCCCGCAGCAGGCACAGGGGAATGTGCTTGCTATTTCAGTTCAATTTATGATAGTATAAATCAAACGGAAAGGAGGATTTCTTATGTATATCATTTTAAAAAAATCAATTGTGCTTTTTACAATCGCAGCGCTTCTTGTTATCCCTCTTTGTTCAGAGGCTCTTGCCTGGGAACGAACCATGACTGATCCCCCGGACGGGGCGGCAATGGTTGCCGATTTCATACTTTTAAGGCCGGTTGGTATCATCGGTATTGTTACCGGCTACACTTTATTCGTTCTTTCCTCCCCGTTTTCAGCTCTCGGCGGAAATATCCAGGAGGCATGGGAACAGATGGTAGCTGCGCCCGCAAAGTTTACTTTTGCAAGACCGCTTGGAGACTTTTAACGGTCTTCCACTGGAATGTAATCCGTAAGGGAAGGGCCGGCATATATCTGGCGGGGGCGGCTTAGCCTCCAGTTCGGATCATCCGCGCTTTCTTTCCACTGCGCTATCCATCCGGGAAGTCTTCCGATAGCAAACATGACCGTGAACATATTGGTTGGTATTCCAAGAGCCCGGAGTACAATACCGCTGTAGAAGTCTATGTTCGGATACAGGTTGTGATCTATAAAATAGTCGTCTTTTAAAGCGACCTCCTCCAGTTGCTTAGCGATATCAAGCAGGGGATCGCTTATTTTAAGCTTCTCAAGAACCCTGTCGCATGTCTTTTTCATTATTTTTGCCCTCGGGTCATAAGTCTTATAAACCCTGTGACCGAAACCCATGAGCCTGAAGGGGTCATTCTTATCCTTTGCCCTTTCAACCGCTCTTGCCACTTTACCGCCGTCCTCTTCTCTTATCTTTGTGAGCATCTCTATTACTGCCTGATTCGCGCCTCCGTGCAGGGGACCCCACAGAGCCGCAACTCCGGCTGAGATGGCCGCATAAAGATTTACCCTTCCGCTTCCGACCATTCTTACCGTTGAAGTTGAACAGTTCTGTTCGTGATCGGCATGGAGGATCCAGAAAACATTCAATGCCCTGACCTGATCCTCATCAATCTGATAGGGTTTGACCGGGTTATCGAACATCATATTAAGAAAATTGGCGCAGTAGGAGAGGTCGGGGCGCGGATAAACCACCTTGTGCCCTCTCGATATCTTGTAGGACATTGCGGCAAGGGTGCGTATCTTGGAAAGAAGCCGTGTTACCATAAGGTTGATCTCTTCTTCCGTAATTTTTATCTCCGGATAAAAGCTTCTCAGAGCTGTAACCATTGAAGATAGAATTCCCATCGGGTGAGAAGCCCTGGGGAAACTCTGGAAGAACGACTGCATGTCCTCGTGTATCAGAGAGTTGTCGTTCAGCAGGATTGAAAACTGGTTGAGCTGTTTTCTTGTGGGCAATACTCCGTTTATCAGAAGATATGTCGTTTCGGTAAATATCGAATATTCCGCGAGCTGCTCAACAGGTATTCCCCTGTAGCGGAGAATGCCATTTTCTCCGTCCATGAAAGTGATCGTGCTTACACAGCTCCCGGTATTGGCAAAACCCGGATCGAGGGTGATTAATCCCGTTGTCTGTCTGAGAGCGGAAATATCAATGGCCTTTTCTCCTTCAGAGCCTTTGATCACCGGCAGTTCGTATGTCTTCCCGTCGTAAATCAATTTAACATGTTCTGACATTCTCTTCCTCCTTTTTAAAAAAGTGTTTTCATACTATACAAAAAATCAACCCTGGGTCAAGCATGTTAAAAAAGCTTTAATTTACTTAAATTTCCCGTTGTGTTAAAATTGAAACAATCGATACTGAGAGATGAAAGGGAGCTCTGATGTCATTTAAGGAAAATCTTTTAAAAAAAATCAGGATTGACAGGATGGCCGGGATAGTTCTCGATTCCATCGGACCGCCTGACAGCGGGCGCAAGATTGATAAGGAAACAATGCGCAAGATGATTGAAATGAGCCGCTATAAGACTCAAAAAGAGAGGGATCTCGAACTCTTCGTGGAGGATACCGGAAATGATAAAAAAAAGATACACGTTCTGGACAATGAACTTCCACTCTATAACACGACAGTTTATGACGTTGTTCTGCGAAAAAGCCCTACCATTAAGGAGATGCTCAACATCCGGAATGCGCTTAAATTTTTAAATGACGCGGATGTGTTTGTCTGCAAGAATGGGGATTCGGTATATTTTTTCCGCAACGTAGGTATAGCGCTCCTGGACCTTTCATTCATAGTTTCGGATTTGCAGGAAATTGAAAAAGACG
>JAUPLM010000165.1 GCA_030836965.1 Thermodesulfobacteriota bacterium
AAAAGTAAGCCCGAGAAAGATTGGTAAAGACCTTTGGTGTGAAGTAATATACGCACTTCATCGCCACGGAATGAAATCTTCAGCAACAATGACCTATGGCATGGGTGAAACCGATGTGGAAAGGATTGAACACTTAAACGTAGTCCGCAATGTTCAGGACAAAACCGGAATATTAAGAGCCTTTATTCCATGGTCTTTTTCTCCGGCTCGCACCGGCCTTAAAGAAATTGAACCGGCAACAGGAATAGATTATATGAAAATAGTCGCCGTCTCACGCATCTTCCTTGATAACATTATTTATATCCAGGCCGGATGGCTCACCGAAGGATTGAAACTGGCGCAGATTGCGCTCACCATGGGAGCAAACGACATGGGCGGAGTTCTTATGGAAGAGACGGTAGTAAAAGCAACCGGCATCGAAACAAAAGCTGGGATAAATGAATTTATAGATATCATAAAAAATGCTGGTAAAAAACCCGTACTCAGAAACTCGGAATACAAGGCGCTGAAAAAATATTAGAGATTTAAATAAAATGACTGAGCTTTCGATAGCATTTTCGCCCTGTCCCAACGACACCTTTATATTTCACGCCATGCTCAATCGTGGCATAGATACGTGCAGTTATACATTTTCCTCGCATATTGATGATGTTGAAACGCTTAATACCGCTGCTTTTATTAAGAGATATCAGATTACCAAACTCTCTTTTTATGCGTATCTTATTTTAAAAGACGAATATGAGCTTCTTGATTCCGGTTCCGCACTCGGTTTCGGATGCGGACCTCTTCTTGTAATGCAAAAAGGGAAGCGGTTTTCAGCCGATTCGAGGATCGCGGTTCCCGGCAATTATACAACCGCTTTTCTTCTCCTGAAACTCTGGAATCCGGAAATCAGAAATATCGTCGTAACCAGATTTGACCGTATACTTCCGGGAGTACAAAGCGGCGAGTACGATGCCGGACTTATTATTCATGAAGGAAGGTTTATCTATCCCGAATATGGCTGCACAAAGATCATAGACCTCGGTGAATGGTGGGAGAAGGAAACAAACCTGCCTATCCCGCTCGGCTGTATCGCGATAAGAAAAGACCCCGAGACAATCGCTCACAAAGAGCAGGTTGAGCTTCTCATCAGAAATTCGGTTCTTTACGCAAAAAAGAATAGAGCCGCTTCACGCTCTTTCGTGCGGCAACACGCACAGGAATTAGACGACAAGGTGATAGACGGACATATTGATTTATATGTAAATGATTTCAGCGTATCGCTTGGCACAACAGGCCGAAAGGCGGTTGAAACTTTAGAGGAGATGGCAAGATGGAAAAAGATCATATAATCTGTCTCCTCATGGCTACCCATCTTGAAGCAAAACCTTTTATTGGCGGGCTTTCATTGACAAGGCTGGAGCAAAAACCTTTTTCCGTTTACAGGAATAAAAATCATATTCTCATCATATCGGGGATCGGGAAAGCAAACGCGGCAATGGCCTGCGCTTATTCCTGTCTGAAATTCGCCCCCTCTTGTATTGTAAATCTAGGCGCGGCTGGCGCAACCGGCGAAAGAGTTGCTCTTGGCGAACCACTGCATGTTAAAATGGCCTTTGACTATGACAGGCCGCAGTTTAAATCAAAATCTCCCCACAAACTCATACCGGAAATTTTAGAAGGTTTTTCTTACGCTAAAATAGCGACACTCGACCGGCCGGTAACAGATCCTGCCGAAAGAAAGAAATTGTCAACAACAGCCGATCTCATCGACATGGAAAGCGCATCCATCATTCAGGCGTGCAGAAAATTCAAAACCCCATGCTATGTCTTTAAATACGTAAGCGACACCCCGAAGCATACCATGGATAATGATATAGTTGAAAACATCAGGAAATACAGAAATGTTTTTTTCAGCTTCTTACAGGAATCAGTTTTGCCGAAATTATAAATATATAACCTCATCAGTCGTACGGCTGTTTCAATCTCTCATTCAACAGGATAATTTATGCGTGATACTGACACTCAATAAATATTTACTGACAGATCTATTATAATTAGTATTATATTTAGATATCACACCGGGCATTAATAAGTTTAAAAGTTCAAAGCGTCCCCTATCAGCTCCCAAGCTTAGGCATACCACAGACTCATGATCTAATCTCATTTTCCATCGCATTGGAGGGTCGGGTAGGGCGAATAGAAGACATCCTATATCCCTCCAAAACCATCTTAGCGACCCGTCCAATCTGAAGTGACTTTCTTGCCAACACCGCCTTGGACCTCGAACCAATCATCTGAAGGAAAAGTCATCACATAAATCAGTCTGAATGATTGAGGTTTAAGGCTCTTTTCATTATTCTCACTTCCTGGAATTGGAGTAGTAATGTACAGTTTTCGACCCTTTCTTAACTTTCCGTTTTCACCTTCCCAATTCTCAAGCATTAAAGGGCAAGAGCCATTAGTATTGCATAGATTATTGATAAGGACCGCGGTTTGGAGTATCTCTTTTTTTCCACCAAAATAGAATTCGACAAAGCCATTCCCTATAAAAAGGTACAACATTAAAAGAATAGAACTAATAATCAAAGTGTTCACTAAGGATTTCATTTTCATAGTGTTCTTCGCTATGTCTAAGAAACATAACGCCGAAATCAGCGGATCCGGCCACTGAAGTTGCAGAATATCAGGGCGAATGGGGGACATCCTATATTCACCAGAAGCTCTTGAAGCAATTAAAGGGCTTCTTCAATTATACGCTACAGCTCCCGTATGCCGCATAATGAGAAGTGTTATATGTAGATATCACACCGGGCATTAATTAAGTTTAAAAGTTTAAAGTGTACCCTATTATCTCCCTAATCCTTTTTTGCCCCGATCAATTGCGGCGTTTGCTCATTGTTGTATTGCTTCCTTGCTATACGCTCAACCTGAGGTTTCAGGTAACTGAATAAGTCGCTGATGGCAATGGTACCGTCCTGCTTTAGAACATCCTCATTCTTGATTCCCTTCAACAGGAAGTAGGTAAACAATCCGTGGCCTTTTTCATCATATGTCGAACTGATCTGCTCGCCCGATGAGGCGGAAAGGACAGTCATATTTTTTGGCAGAACCATGTTATCCTGGAGATTCATAACCAGAGGTCGTGCCCCCTTCGCAATTACGCTCCTTCCGCCCGCTCCCGAGAAGCAGGAATCAAGGGCTACAACTATCTCTTTCGCCGGCAGTTTGCCCAAAGCATCATACATCCTTTTCAGAGAATATCCGGTCTGGTCAATAAATGATGGATCGCCATCATAAGGGACAAGGTAAGCGTCTCCTGTTTTGGAATTCGGCGCCCCGTGGCCGGAATAGTAAATGAAAACAGTACTGTTATTTTCCACATTGTTCGGCAACCACTTTTCAAAATATTTTATCAGGTCAACATGTGTGGCATAGTCATTTATAAGAGTTACAACATTTTCTTCAGGATAGCCCATGACTTTGGAAAGATACTCACTCACTAGCCGAGCATCGCTCACCGCAAAATCTGCCTTGGGAAGTTTCTGGCGGTAGTTCTCAATTCCAATAACAATGGCATAAGAGCTTTTATTTAACTTTGTTTTTATTGTGGGCAAATTGTCGACATCTGACATAATTAAGGTGGGAGGTAGTGTCCCAATGACGTTAGCAGAAGAAATTGGCACAGGCTGGATAAGTTCAGGTTTCTTAGCGTATTTTTCAAGCAGCTTGAAACCGGATTTGTATTCGCTTTGAGAATATTTAATGACTGCACCTTCAAAATATGCTAAGGCCGCATCAACATCAGCGCCACTGTGAATTAAAAGCTTCACAATATCAATGTGACCCGTCATTGCCGCTTCTGCCAAAACCGGCGCAGTCGTCCAGTTCCTGCCCTTTGCATTAACATCAGCGCCCCTGTCAATCAAAAGTTTAACGATATTGACATATCCGGCATACTCCGCATGTGCCAAGGCTTCTGATATATCGGCATTTCTATCGAGCAAGAGCTTTACAGTTTCGATCTTACCGCTTGATGCTGACCAGCTTAACGCTGTATATCCTGCAACTTTTTCATTAATATCAGCGCCTTTGCCAAGCAGAGCTTTTATAATCTCATTATTCCCATTTGTTGCGGCATGCATTAAGGGGGTGCAGGGATACGGAAAATTTCCTGAATCGGTTTTCCAAAAGCAAGACTCATGTGTCTCACTAATATTTGCACCCTTGTCCAATATCTCTCTGGCAGCATTGAGATCACCCTTCTCTATAGCTTGATGAATTAAAGGTGTAGTTGCACAGCCGGCAAACATAAACAAAAGAAGAAAGGAT
>JAUPLM010000166.1 GCA_030836965.1 Thermodesulfobacteriota bacterium
ACCCGGAGCGGGAAGCCTCTCGTCGTAATAAACTGCGGTGCTATTCCCGAAGCTTTGCTGGAAAGTGAGCTTTTCGGACATGAAAAAGGAGCTTTTACGGGCGCCCATACAAGCAGGACCGGTCGTTTTGAAATGGCAAACGGAGGAACCATATTCCTGGATGAAATAGGCGAAATGAGCCCGGCATTGCAGGTAAAGCTTTTAAGAGTGCTCCAGGATCAGCGGTTTGAAAAGGTAGGCGGAACAAAAACAATTCATACTGATGTGCGCATAATAGCCGCCACCAATAAAAACCTGACCGCCGCAATAAACAATAATACCTTCCGTGAAGATCTCTATTATCGTTTGAACGTTATTTCGATCAAGGTGCCTTCATTGAAGCAGCGCAGATCGGATATCCCGCTCCTTATAAACCATTTTCTGAAGAAATTTCACAAGAGCGGAATCGAAACCGCCCAATCTTTTGATTCCGCGGCATTGAACTGCCTTCTGGAATATGACTGGCCGGGTAATGTAAGGGAGCTTGAAAATGTTATCAAGAGGGTTACGGTTCTTTGCGAAAACAGCATAGCAGGCATGGATGATCTTCCCGAGCATATCCGGCCTGAAGAACCCGCGGTTGCTCCGGATGAAGTGCCGCGGATCCCCGATAAGATTTCCTCTCTCGACAGCGCCGTGAAAGATTTCGAAAGAAGGCTTATAGTCGAGGCTCTGGAAAAGTGTGACGGCATCAAGTCGAAAGCGGCTAAACTCCTCAATATCAAAAGGACAACCCTTGTTGAAAAGATGAAAAAGCAGAATTTCGCCAGATCAGCCTGAAAATAAAGAACCGAATATCGAATATCGGATATTGTAATTGAAGCTCTCCGCCGATGTCAAAATAGTGACATTTTCCCATGCCATACCGGCTCTGAGCCGGGGAATATAACCATTCTGAATTGCTGCATTTGATTACCTTGTTTATCCTTTCCGGAGATACCTCCGCCTTGGCATAATAATTGCTCTTTATCGCAGCTATGCGAAATAAGAACAGATATATAATCCGGCTTCTAATTCTCCAGGCGCTGATTATTACGTTGATTCCGGGAATTACTACGGCTTTTGCCGGAGATCTGATTATCGTCAATGATGATTACTCGAAAGAGATTGCTTCAATTTCACAAAACGTGAGAAACGGGTTGACATCTCTTACAATCCGCAGGAACAAAAAAATCAGAATATTAAAGAGCAGCCTCCTGGATGCCCCGCCAAGAATCTTATATGATCTCTCTTATGACGGCGATCCCTTTCCGTCCGTTAACAGACTTATTGAGGGTGCGGGGCTTAAAAGCGTCCGCATCGGATATCATCCGGGAATAATGAGGCTTGTGCTGGATGTAAACGGGACCTTATCTCCGAAATTCTTTCACCTGTTGAAAGAACATGAACTGGTCATCAATCTTGAAACAAGCAGGGAAAGCGGTCTGAATAATACCGTATCACCCGGCGAAACAGGCAGTATTCCGGAAGTTGCAAGTCAGATCCGGGAGCCCTATCAGCCTGAAGAAAAATCGAATGCTGAAAAGAAAATTTATACCGAAGCCGTTGTAAAGGAGATGATGCAAAAGGGAGAACTTCTCCTTCAAAAAGGCAAAAACTTAAAAGCCCTCTCCATTTTTGAGGAAATAATTCATAATTACGACTCATCTTCAGCCGTTACCGAGGCTGAAATCGGAAGCGCCAGAGCGCATTTTCAGATGAACAGTTTCCAAAAGTCCATCAGCATGCTGGCACCTCTTTCGCAACAGCCTGATATAGTATCCCGCTATCCCGATATCCTGCTCTATCTCGGATATAACTATTTTCAGATCCGGAATTATGCGGTCGCTAAAGAGAATCTCTTCGGATACTACAACATTTCTCCGGAGAATAAGGCCAGTCCCCTCGTGCTCAGCCGTATCGGCGATATTTACAGAGCGGAAGGGGCGCATGATGCGGCTGCAAAATTATACAGGCTTGTTCAAAACCTGTATCCCCAGACGGAAGGAGCGCTGATAAGCCTTACGCGTCTTGCGGAGCTTCAGGAAAACGCGGATCAGAAAACGGAAAAAGATAGCCGGTTCACGGTGAACGTAATGGATGACGGCACAACATCCCCGCGTATAATTTATGAAAATGTCATAGACGGTTCCCTGCGTAATAAGGAACATAATCCGATGGCTGAATTCGCGAAGCTGAAGCTGGCTATCCTTAACCGAAAAGAAAAAAATTACGCTGAAAGTCTGCAGATATTACAGGAATTACTGAAAAATTATCCAAGATCAAAATTACAGGCCGATATAATATACGCGTTAAACGATACATTTGAAGCTATTATTGAAGACGGAGAGGAGAAGGAAGTATATGCTTATGTTGTAAGTATATACGAAAAGGAGAAGAAAAGAATCGAGCGATACGCCCCCCCGGAAACGTTTATTGCCGTGGCAAGAGCATGTCTCGGCCTTGGGCTAGACGAGATGGCCGCGGAACTGTTTTCCAGGGCGGATGCTCAGATGCTTGATGAAGACAAGTCGTTGAAATATACCGCTGACGCATATCATTTCAAAGGACGGATGCTTCTGAAAAAAAAGGAGTATGCTCATGCGGTTGAAATGTTCTCACAGGCCCTGAAAAGTGACCCCGGCCGGGAGGAGAGCATCCTGATCATGGTTGATAAGGCATCGGCCCTTGCCGAAGCCGGTTTACGCGATGAGAGTTTTGCCGCAGCGCGGGAAGCGGAAAAACTGCTGACGGAAGGAGCCGGAGGAGGGCAGCCCGCTTTAAGAAAGATCGGAAGCCTGTATCTGAATACCGGAAGGCCGAATGAAGCCCTTTCCGCTTTCAAAAGAGCGCTTGAATCGGAGAAGGATGAAAAGGAGAGGATCAGCCTTAAATTTGCGATTGCCGGGTGCTATCGGTCTCTCGGTAAAATAAATGAGTATACCGGATTATATAAAGAGCTCGCGACGGTCAGTGATCCGTTATGGAGCCGGGTTGCAGGGGAGAAGATGGACGCGCTTATTTTCGATGAGATGCTTGGTAAAAGAGGTTCCCGCAACAGGCCGTCGTCCAGAAATAACCAGAAGCCGTTGGAATAAAACAGCTGTAACATTAATGCGCTGTGACCTGAGAGGAGATGAACCGGAGATATGCAGGGGAAAAGAGTGTTGCTCGTGGAAAACGACAGAAACGAATCGGCTGTAATGACGGATATCTTTCTCCGGTGCGGACACCATTTATGCGCTGTTGAGAGCGGTTACGCAGCTCTCAATGAGTTATCCACCAATCGTTGCGATATTGTTTTTTCGGAGTTTAACCTGCCCCGGATGAGCGGGATTGAGCTTATGGTTAAGATAAAGGAATCGAATTCCGCTCTTCCTGTAATACTCATAGCAGGTGATGCATCGGTAAATGATGCCGTTATCGCGATGAAAAAAGGAGCCGATAATTTTATCGTTAAACCTCTGACCAGAGAAACGATAGAATCGGTAATTTCGGCGGTACCCGTAAAGAGCATGCCGAAAGATATTCCTGCCGAAGAAGGAAAATATCAGATTATTACGAAAAACAGGGAAATAAACCGCCTGCTTCATGAAGCAGGGGAAATTGCGCGCAGCCGGGCTTCGGTATTCATTCACGGGGAGTCGGGCACCGGCAAAGAGCTCCTGGCAAGGTACATTCACCGTTACAGCGACCGCAGAGATAAACCGTTTGTAGCTGTAAACTGCGCCGCTCTCCCCGAAACACTGATGGAGAGCGAACTTTTCGGATATGAAAAGGGAGCTTTTACCGGGGCAATCGCCCGTAAAAAAGGAAAATTCGAAGCTGCGGACAAAGGAACCATACTGCTAGATGAGATCAGCGAAATGGATTTTCAGCTTCAGTCAAAATTGCTCAGGGTGCTACAGGAGAGGGAGATCGACAGGGTCGGCGGGTCGCAGCCGGTTCCTGTTGACGTTCGTGTTATCGCAACCACAAACAGGAATATTGATAATTATATCGCGGAGGGAAAGTTCAGGGAAGATCTCTATTACCGGCTTAACACGATTCCTCTCAATCTGCCTCCGCTGAGAGAGAGAAGGGACGACATACCCATGCTCGCGGAATATTTCCTGAAAAAATACAACATGATTGAAAACAGAAACGTCAAAAGTCTGACGGAGGAAGCACTCAGCGCCCTGTCGGTAAGAGTCTGGAAAGGCAACGTTAGGGAACTGGAAAATATAATCGAAAGGGCCGTTCTGATGTGCCGGGGAGATGTTTTGGATGAAAAGGATCTTTTTTTGAACGGAAGGCCTGTAATTCAGGAACCACTGATATCCCATATGATGCCGGGGATCTCTTTGAGGGAGGTTGAAAAAAAAGTAATTTTCCAGGCTCTTGACAGTACAAACGGAAACCGGACCCATGCGGCTGATATTCTGGGTATAAGCGTCAGGACTCTGAGAAATAAATTGAATGAGTACAGAGAGAAAATGGGCGGGCAGTAAAAAAGGCATGCAAATTGCACATAAGAAAGCCATGGTTCCGGTATCACGAATTATCACGATCCGGAAACAGATTATTAAAGAAAACTGAAAAAGTGAAACGGGGAGGAATTTTATGCCGGATCAAATATTGTTCCGCAGCGCTTTTGGAGCGCTGGAGAGCGCTCTGGATATCTCTCATAAGAGGAATAACGTTATATCAAGCAACATCAGTAATCTGGAAACGCCGGGTTATAAGGCCAGGGATATCGATTTTAAAACAGCTATGGCGCAGGCGATGGGTTCTGAACCTGAAACAGGTTTGACTGTGACGGACAAGGGCCATATGGGTGCGGAAAAAGGGGTTGACCCGGAACCGTTCGAAGAGGCCGGTGAGTGGAACGGATACAATTGGATGAGTGTCGATACCACTATGAATAAATTGACTGAAAATAATATGATCTACAGGACCGCGACCGAAGTATTGTTAAGAAAAATCGTCATAATGAAAGATGTGATCAGGGAAGGAGGCCGTTAGAATGGATTTCATAAAATCGTTTCAGATAAGCGCATCCGGGCTTTATGCCCAGAAGAAACGGATGGAAATTATTTCCGGAAATCTGGCGAACGTCGAAACAACACGCACCGAAGCAGGCGGGCCATATAGGCGTAAAATGATAGCGATCAGCGCTGAACCGGCCGAAGGGTTTGATGAGGTATTCGGTGAGCAGATCGAAGGGGTCCGTGTTGGAGGCATTGTTGAAGACAAATCGGATTTCAAGAAGGTATATGAACCGGCTCATCCGGATGCCGATAAGGACGGAAACCTGAGCAAGCCGAACGTGGATCTGGTGGTGGAGATGGCAAATATGGTGATGGCCAGAAGCGCGTTTGCAGCCAATCTTGCGGCGATCAAATCAACGCGCCAGATGGTTCTTAAAGCGCTTGAAATAGGGAAATAGTTCCCAGCTTGCGAAAAAACATCTTTTTACGCGGGGATTAAAA
>JAUPLM010000167.1 GCA_030836965.1 Thermodesulfobacteriota bacterium
TCATCATTACGAGACGATCATCAAGGTTGTAAAGGCCGCCATGCATTATACCCACTGGCCCACCTTCTTCATGGGTGCGTTTGCCTTCGCGATCATGTACGGGCTGAAGCGTGCCGCGCCTAAAATTCCTAATGTGCTGGTTGCGGTTGCAGTCACAACGGTCATATCGTGGGGAATCGGGTTTGATTACAATGTAAAAACGGATATATCCGCTATTGAATCGCCTGAAGCGCAGGATCTGATATCAAAATTCAATGCTGCCGTTGTTGCTACAGTCCCTCTATCGGAAAAACGGACGCAGGCGGTTGCCGTTCTTGATGAAGTGAAAAAAAAGAAAGATCCCATTGCAGTACATGATGCGGAGCGGGATGTTAATGTAATCGCCACACAGATCGATTTGCTCAGGCTTGAGACACGCATTTACAGGGAAAAGATAAGAGACAGCCTGTTTGAAGGCGTCAGGGATCCGGAAGGCAGAATGAAATTTTTTCCTGTAAAGGGGACTCCCGGAGGTCTTGAAACGGACGGGCGCATATGGCGGATAAAAGTCGGCAACAATCCGGTTAAAACCGACAAGCTGACAATGATCGGAGGAGGTGAAGTTGTAGGCGCTGTTCCAAAAGGACTGCCAAAATTTTCCATGCCGAAAATCGATTTGAAAGTTATTCTGAAAATTTTCCCGTTTGCGGCTATAATAGCACTTCTCGGTTTCATGGAAGCCATATCCATAGCCAAGGCAATGGCGGCCAAAACGGGACAGCGGCTTGATCCGAATCAGGAATTGATAGGGCAGGGGCTCGCAAACATTCTTGGTTCTTTTTCAAACGGATATCCTGTTTCCGGATCATTTTCAAGATCGGCCGTCAACCTTCAGGCGGGAGCCGTTACTGGATTGTCGAGCGTTTTTACCAGCATGGCGGTTGTGATAACGCTTATGTTCTTTACGCCGCTTCTTTACTTTCTGCCTCAGTCGGTTCTGGCTGCCGTAATAATGATGGCCGTGATCGGCCTGATAAATGTGGCCGGTTTCATGCACGCATGGAAGGCGAAGTGGTATGACGGGGCCATTTCGATCTTATCCTTCATATTTACCCTTGTGTTTGCCCCTCACCTCGATAAGGGAATCATGATAGGAGTAGTTTTGTCCCTGGGAGTGTTTCTTTACAACAGCATGAGACCTAAAGTCGCTTCATTGTCGCGCCATGAGGATGAGGCTCTCCGCGATTCTGAGGCTTTCGGTCTTAAACAGTGTGAGTTCATCGACATGGTTCGTTTTGACGGCCCGCTCTTTTTTGCAAACGCCAGTTATCTTGAGGATAAAATCACCGAGCGGCTCGTGACGAAAAAGAACCTTAAGCATATTGTGATAGTGTGCAACGGCATCAATGATATTGACGCATCGGGTGAAGAGACTTTATCCCTGCTTGTCGACAGGACAAGAAGCGGCGGAGTCGATATTTCATTCAGCGGCGTGAATGAAACGGTGATGAGTGTTTTTAAAAACACTCATCTGCTTGAGAAGATCGGTCCTGATCATATCTATTCAACAATGGAAAAGGCCGTATGTTCGGTTTATGACCAGACACACACAGACAACAGGGAAGAGATGTGTCCGCTTCAGACGGCATGCCGTCTTGCCTGATAATAGATTAAAAAAGGGAGGTTTTTTATGTCTGTAATCACTATCTTCAGCGGCACCTTCTGCAAGGACGAACCCGTTGTTAAGAATGTGCTTTCATCCACAGGGTACAGGCTCGTAACAGATAATGATATTGTTGCCGAAGCAAGCAGGCTTTCAGGGATCCCGGCAAATAAGATAATGAGAGCTTTCCTGGCCAATGAATCCGTTTTTAATAACTTTACGCATGAAAAGGAGGTTTCGACCGCCTGGCTGAAACTTGCCGTAGCTGAAAAACTGTCAGGTGACGAGCTTCTTTTTTCCGGTTTTACAGGAAGTCTTATTCCGAAAAGCATCAGCCATGTTCTAAGGGTATGCGTTATTGCCGACATGAAGTTCAGAGCTTCCAATGCCGCAGCCGAGCGGAAGATCTCGGAAAAAGAAGCCGTAAAACTGATTCATAAACAGGATGAAGACAGGATAGCATGGATAAGCAGTCTGTTTAAAAAAAATGATCCGTGGGATTCCTCCCTGTACGATCTCGTAATACCGATGGATAAGATGAATCTGGATAAAGCGGTATCTCTTATTACGGAGAATGCCGGCAAGGAAGTTGTAAAGCCTACAAGCCTTTCCGGAAAAGCGGTTGATGATTTTCTAATGGCCGCTAAAGTCGAGATGCACCTTGCCCGTGAAGGACACAATGTCGGCATTTCGGCAAAAGACGGAGCCGTGACAATAATCATAAACAAGCATGTTCTTCTCTTAAGCAAGCTTGAAGATGAGCTTAAAATTATCGCCCGTAAGGTACCCGGAGTCAAGACGGTTGAAACTAAAGTGGGTGAAGGGTACTATCAGACGGATATATACAGAAAATATGATTTCAAGATGCCGTCTAAAGTACTTCTTGTTGACGACGAACGTGAATTTGTACAGACTTTATCGGAACGGCTCATCATGCGTGATATGGGTTCGGCTGTTGCATATGACGGAGAGTCGGCGCTCAACCTGGTTTCGGAAGACGAGCCGGAAGTCATGATTCTGGATCTCAAGATGCCCGGTATAAACGGCATCGAAGTTTTAAGACGGGTTAAAGAGAGCAACCCGGACATAGAAGTTATAATCCTTACCGGGCACGGAACAGAGGCCGACAGGGAATTGTGCATGAAACTGGGCGCATTTGCATATCTGCAAAAACCGGTCGACATAGAACTTTTGAGCAGCACCTTAAAGAAAGCCAACGATAAAATAAGGATGAAGAAGACCGGCAAATAGATAGCCAGGGCATTATGCATTGTGCTATTATATTCGGGAGGTTTAGAAATAATAACGCCGCTTTGGAGAGTGTATGGTTATGCTCGAAAAGCTGAAACCAAAATTCTGGGATTACCAGGATGTTGCTGCAGGTCCGTATAAACACCTCTTTAATTTCAGGCGTATATGGGAGCTTGCTGTCATGCTGGTATCTCTGGTAGCCCTGATACCGCTTGTATCTATTACCCTGATTGATTATGGAGTCACTCAGCATTCGGTGGAGTCCGAAGTTCTTCTGCGTACAGCCCGCCTTGTTTCAAATACGTGGCGGACAGTATCTTTTTTTCTTGCCCAGAGAATTTCCGCCCTTGATTTTGTCGTAAGAGATAACAGTTATGCTTCACTGCGTGATCCGGAAAGGCTTTCCGGGATTCTGGAGAATTTAAAACAGGGATTCGGCGGTTTTGTGGATCTCGGCGTTATCGATTCAACCGGGCGGCAAATTACCTATGCCGGGCCGTATAAGCTTGAAGGAATCGACTACCATGATCAGGGATGGTTCAAAGAGGTCGCTGACAAAGGAGTAAATGTAAGCGATGTTTTCATGGGTTTCCGCAGAACTCCCCACATTGTCATAGCAGTAAGACACCAACTACCGAACGGTTCCTTTTATATTCTCCGGGCTACCATCGATACCGACAGGTTCAACGAGCTTCTTGCCGACCTCGAGGTCAGCGGCCAGGGAGATTCTTTTCTGATAAATAAAGAAGGCATTCTCCAGACACCGTCGCGGGATTACGGGAAAGTATTGGACAAAATACCCCTGCCTGTTCCGGACTTTTCTCCCAAAACACGTGTTTATGAGGAAGAATATCCCGGCGATAAACATCTTGTAATAGGATACGCCTATATTCACGACACGCCTTTTATACTGATGATTGTGAAACAAAAAGATGAATTGATGAAGCCGTGGCAGAAAACACGCATTCAGCTTATAGGCTTTCTCGTTGCCAGCATGATAATTATAGTCGTTGTGGTCTTAAGCGTTGCAACATACCTTGTAAACAGAATACTTATTGCCGATCAGAAGCGGATTATGACGCTGCATGAGGTCGAATATTCTAACAAGATGGCTTCCATTGGACGGCTTGCGGCGGGAGTGGCTCATGAAATCAACAACCCTCTTGCAATTATAAATGAAAAGATCGGCCTTATTAAAGATATATTTACAATAAAAGATGAATTTAAAGGGAACCGGAAACTGATGGATCTCATCGATTCCGCTCTTTCTTCGGTAGACCGGTGCGGGGCCATTACAAAGCGCCTGCTCAATTTCGCAAGGCATCTGGATGTCAAAATCCAGACTGTAAATCTTGAAGAGGTTATAAGTGATGTCCTCGGATTTCTTTCCAAGGAGGCGGAATACCGAAGTATAGTTGTTTCCGTAAATGTTCCCGGCGATATTCCCCGGTTTGAGAGCGACAGAGGGAAGCTGCAGCAGATTTTTCTCAATATAGTCAACAACGCATTTGCCGCCGTGAAAGACGGTGGTAAACTTGATATTTCAGCAAAGCGCGAAGGAACGAACCTGATTTCCGTGACTTTTACAGACGACGGATGCGGGATCCCTGCATCGGATCTGGAACGGGTTTTTGAACCGTTTTTTTCCACCAAAACACAGCAGGGCGGAACCGGTCTCGGTCTCTCCATAACATACGGCCTCATTCAGGAGCTGGGCGGGAACATAGGCGTTCAAAGCGAAGTGGGAAAAGGTTCAAGTTTCATTGTTACCATACCGCTGAAGATGGGGAAGAAGGAGAAATAAACCGATGAAGGTATTGCTGGTAGATGATGAGAAGGAGCTTGTATCCACACTTGCCGAACGGCTTTCATTAAGAGATATTGAAGCTGACTGGGTTACTACTGGTGAAGAGGCAATAAAATGCGTCGAATTAAAAAGATATGATGTGGCTGTGCTGGATATCAAAATGCCCAGAATCGGCGGGATTGAACTTAAGAAAAAACTGGAAGAGAAAACCCCGGATTTAAAGTATATATTCATAACCGGACATGGATCGGAAGATGATTTTATGACCGCTTCGAACGAGACCGGAGCCGGATATTACCTCGTCAAACCCGTCAACATCGATGAGCTTATCCGGAAAATGAAAGAGATACTTCTTAATAAATAATCTCTTACTTAATAAAAAGGAACGGTTGTAAGCATTGGCCTCAAGAATGGATATAAGCGGTGAAAACGCCCTTAAGTTTTTTGGAAAAATGACGGCGTCTATTTCGCACGAATTAAAAAATGTGCTTGCGATAATAAATGAAAATGCCGGGCTCATGGAAGATCTCTGCGTAATGGCCGAAAAAGGAAGGCCGGTCGATCCCGCCCGAATTAAAACGGCCGCAGGAAAGATGATAAAGCAGGTCCATAGAGAGATCGG
>JAUPLM010000013.1 GCA_030836965.1 Thermodesulfobacteriota bacterium
TCAAGGATGCCGCCGATGTGTTGAATGTCATGCAAATGTCGGGAGGGGCGCTGCAGGCTCTGCCGATCCGCCTCATTTTATGCCGGCAGTAGCACTCGCTTATCCCTATATGAGAAGCAGTTTTTATTACTTCGCTTGCTCTTTCGTAATCAAGCACCTCAAGCATATGCGAATCGCGGATCGCTTCTTCATTTACGAAAACGCGCCCGAGCTGCGTTTCGCCTCTCAGGAACAGGGCTTTTACGAAATCCTCTTCAACATTGATATACTGATACAAAAGCTCGCTCAAGAGCTTCTGGTCTATATCGCCTCTTGTCCGCATCATTGAAAATTCGATGAAACCGGCCATGGGAGGAGGAAGACAATAAAACTGTTTGCCGTTTTCCGAAAAATCGAGAAGTATTGCGCGGTCCGCAAGCGCATTTAAAATTTTTTCCGAAGAGGTGATGCTCTTTTTCCAGATTCTGGATGCAGCTTCGGCGGTAAAAGGCTTTACGGGAAGAAGTGATACGAGGCCTGCTTCCTTTTCGGAAAAGAGAATCTTAAGAATTTTATATAATAGAATGGATGGAGGCGCGCCCTGCGGAAAGCGGTTGAGCCTTTCAATAAGACTGTTATAACCTGTGTGCAAAAGATGAGACATCGCCCGTTCAGTATTTTTTACCGTTTTCCCCGAACATCGGTACAAAAACAACCGGTATAATCTCTTTTTGTTTTATAATGCCTTTTTCCTTGGTGAGGAGAATGAGCTCCTGATGGTATTTTTCCCCAACGGGAATCACCATTCTGCCCCCTTCCGCAAGCTGGTCTTTTAAGGGCCCGGGAATATGCGAAGGGGCGCAGGTGACGATTATGGCATCATACGGGCCGTATTCTTCCCAACCCTTGTAGCCATCCCCTGTTTTAACCTTGATATTTTTATAGCCGAGGTCCGAAAGCGTTTTTTCCGCCCTTTTCCCCAGAACATCAATTATTTCGATAGTATATACGCTTTGAAAGAGTTCAGCAAGAACCGCTGCCTGGTATCCTGAACCGGTTCCAATTTCAAGAACCTTTCTAGTGCCGTCAGAATCCAGCACCTCGGTCATGAGCGCCACGATGTACGGCTGGGATATCGTCTGGCCTTCCCCTATGGGAAGAGGATGATCCTCGTAAGCCGCGCTCATATATTCTTCAGGTACGAACCTGTGCCGTTCGACCTTCCGCATCGCTTCAAGGACTTTCCTGTTTTTGATCCCTCTTGCTTCGATCTGGGTTGCGACCATCAGATCACGCTGCTTCGTAAAATCCTGCGAAACCTTTTCCCCGGCGCATGCGGAAAGGACAAACAAGAAAGAAGATGCAAGGACAAATATAAAACGGAGAGAATTCATATCGGTTGTTCCGCTCCCGATTAACCGTGAGGTTTAAGTCGATATTCGATGTCCGATATTCGATATTCTTTATGATAGTAAGTTAAAATACCACGAAATAAGCGATGTGCCAAAAAAAATATAAAGAATTGCGCCGATGGAAAGAAAAGGTCCGAATGGAACAGCAAGTTTCATGTCTTTTTGAGTTTTGAGCATGACCGCAATTCCGGTTAAAGTCCCTGTTGCGGAAGCAACAAAGATTGTAAATAATACGCCTTTCCATCCTGTAAAAGCCCCTATCATGGCAAGGAGCTTTATATCGCCGCCGCCCATACCTTCTTTTTTTGTTATGAGATTATATATCCATGCGACCGCGAGGAGGCTTCCGCCCCCGGTAAGAATCCCTGCAAGTGACGACTTGTAGTTCATTGAGGGAAGAAAAAATGAAGCAAGTAAAAAACCTGCCGGTATGCCCGGCAGCGATATCGTATCCGGTATGATCCTGTGATCTATATCAATGAAAGTTATCACAACCAGGGCTGATATAAAGATAAAATAAATCAGTCCTTCCGCGGAAATGCCGAACCTCATGAAAACGGCAAGAGCCGTAAGTCCGCTTATTATTTCAACAAGCGGGTAGCGCGGTGAAATAGAAATTTTGCAGTTTCTGCATTTTCCTCTGAGAAGTATATAACTTATTACCGGAATATTGTCGTAAGCGCTGATGAGGCTGTTGCACCCGGGGCACATTGAGCGCGGGGTAACGATCGATTTTGAAAGAGGCAGCCTGTATATGCATACATTCATGAAACTTCCTATACAGAGACCGAATATGAATATTATAATATTTATAGCCATTTATTCCGCCTGTAAATATGGATGATAACTTGTTTCAAATAATCAATCAGCAACTTATGTATATTGTATAAAAAAATCAAGATTGTTGTTGTAAAAACCGAATGATGTTTTATATTCTCAGGTGAGATTTTGAGATTATTTTATCGAAAAGAGGCTGTTTTTATCCGGAAAACATCGGTTTATTCCTGAAAAACGCTCTTTTCAGGTTAAATATCGGATGAAAAAATCGCGTATGTATGGTTTAAATCTTAAAAAATCGCCCCGTAAATGGGGAAAAACGATATGCAGGAGCAAAAATGGGTGAAACAGATAAGGACGATCTGATCAGCATAATCGAAGAGGACGAAAAAGAAGCAAAAATTCCCGAAATAATGCCGCTTATGCCGGTACGGGATGTTGTTATATTTACCGACATGCTTCTTCCGCTTTTTGTGGGACGCGAAAAGTCGGTCAGAGCGGTTGAGGAGGCGGTGAGAAAAGACGGGTTTCTGCTGCTTGTGACACAAAAAGACCCGAATATCGAGAATCCGGGTCAGGATGAAATATACAGGATCGGGACGGTAGGAAGGGTTTTAAGAATGCTCAAGCTCCCGGACGGTCGTGTTAAGGCTCTTGTACAGGGTGTCGCGAAAGCGAAAATATCGGATTTCGTCAGGCAAAAATCGGTTTACCGCGTTAAGATCGAAAAAATTTCCGAGGAGCCTGTAACCGAAATTACTCTTGAGATCGAAGCTCTTATGAGAATTGTCCGGGAGCATTCCGAGAAGATACTCGCTTTCCGTGGAGAACTTACCGGGGATGTCGGCTCCATTCTGGAAGGCATAAACGATCCGGGGAAGCTGGCTGACCTTGTCGCGTCGAACTTAAGGCTGAAAATCGAGGAATCTCAGCAATTGCTCGAACTCATTGATCCTGTTGACCGCCTTAAAAAAGTAAATGATCTTTTATCCAGAGAGGTGCAGCTTTCGGCCATGCAGGCCAAGATACAGTCTGATGTCAAGGATGAGATATCAAAAAGCCAGCGGGATTATTACCTTCGTGAGCAGATGAGAGCGATTCACAAGGAGCTTGGCGATCATGATGAAAGAGCCCAGGAACTTGATGAATACAAGAAAAAGATAAAACGCGCAAAGATGTCAAAGGATGCCGAAAAGGAATCGGAGAAGCAGTTAAAGCGCCTTGAAATGATGCATCCCGATTCCGCCGAAGCCTCTGTCGTGAGAACATATCTGGACTGGCTTGTTGAACTGCCCTGGAGCAAGTCGACAAAAGACGTCATAAATATCAGGC
>JAUPLM010000168.1 GCA_030836965.1 Thermodesulfobacteriota bacterium
AATGACGAAAGATGAAGCGCAACACAGCAGAATGACTTTTTACGAAGCCGTCAAGCCTAATCTTTTTCGACAAGCCTGGCGGCGCCTACAACTTTTTCAGTCGACTCTCTCTCAATCAGCTTGACGCCCTGAGTATTGCGGCTGATAACGGAAATGCCGCTAATGGGAGTGCGGATAATTTTTCCCGTATCGGTCATGAGCATCAGGTCATCCGCATCATTAACAATCAGTATTGTAACGACCTGGCCGTTTCGTTCAGTAGTCTTTATGCCAATGACGCCCTTACCCCCTCTTTTCTGGACAGGATATTCATCTATCGACGTCCTTTTCCCGAAACCGTTTTCCGTAACGGCAACCAGTGTCTGGCCGTGAGTCAGGACTTCCATTCCCACAATACGGTCGCCGTCGGCAAGGCGCATTCCGCGCATTCCGCCTGCAATGCGGCCGGTTGTGCGCACATCCGACTCGTGGAAACGGATGGATTTCCCCGTCGCGGAACATGCGAAAACATTAAGGGTTCCGTCCGTAATCCGGGCTGCGATAAGCTCATCACCCTCATCGAGATGCAGAGCCCTGATCCCACCCTGCCTGGGACGGCTGTAATCCATCAGATCCGTCCTTTTAACCAGACCCTGTTTGGTCGCCATTATTACATAAGCGCCGGGTTCAAAAGCCTTCACTGCGAGGATGGTGGTCAGCTTTTCACCTTCATTAAAGTTGAGAAGATTTACGATAGCTTTTCCGCGGGTTGTCCTCCCTGATTCCGGTATATCATATACCTTGCACCAGTAAACTTTACCCTGATTTGTAAAAAACAGGAACGTATGGTGGGTTGAAGCGACAAAAAGGTGCGCGACGAAATCCTCCTCCTTGGTCCCCATAGCCGTTTTCCCTTTTCCGCCGCGGCCCTGGGCCTGATAAACACTTGCGGGAGTTCTCTTGATGTATCCGTCCTTGGAAACGGTTACAACCATATCCTCTTCCACTATTAAATCCTCAATGGAAATATCCTCTGTCTCCTCCACGATTTCGGTCCGGCGGGAATCACCATGCTCATTTTTTATCTGGGCAAGCTCATCCTTGATAATATTCAATACGAGTTGTTCGCTTGCAAGGATCTCCCTGAACCGGGCGATATCTTTCAGAACAGTATTGTATTCTTCAATAATTTTTTCGCGCTCAAGGCCGGTAAGCCTTTGAAGGCGCATATCGAGCACCGCCTGGGCCTGAATCGGCGTCATGCCGAATTTCGATATAAGGCCATTCTTGGCTTCTCCCGGAGATTTGGAACTTTTGATCAATGAAATGACGGCATCGATATTATCTATCGCTATCTTGAGGCCTTCTAGTATATGGGCCCGCGCTTCGGCTTTCTTGAGATCGAATCTTGTCCGTTTTACTATTATATCCTTCCGGTGAAGAATAAAATATTCTAGTATTTCCTTTAAAGTCAGAATCTCCGGCCTGTTGTTCACCACGGCAAGAAAAATGATTCCGAAGGTGCTTTCCATGCGGGTATGTTTGTAAAGGTGGTTTATCACCACTTTCGCCACCTGGTCTTTTTTCAGGCCGATGGCGATCCGCATTCCCTCCCTGTCTGATTCATCCCTTACATACTTTATGCCATCCAGCTGCTTGTCGCGGATCATCTCCGCAATCTTCTCTATAAGCCCGGCTTTGTTGACCATGTAAGGAAGCTCGGTAACCACTATGGTCTCATTTTGACTCTTTTTATCTATTTCAACCTTAACCCGGGCCCGTATCTTAACCTTGCCTCTTCCTGTTGAATAGGCTTCAGCAATGCCGCTCTTTCCATAAATGATGGCGGCAGTCGGGAAATCAGGGCCGGGAACTATTTTTATCAGTTCTTCACATGAAATACCCGGATTATCAATAACAGCTCTTACAGCATCTGCAATTTCGGTCAGGTTGTGCGGCGGAATATTTGTTGCCATGCCGACGGCGATTCCGGAAGACCCGTTTATCAGAAGGCATGGAATTTTTGCGGGCAGTATTGAAGGTTCGGTCAGGGATTCATCGTAGTTCGGAACAAAATCAACCGTCTCCTTGTCGATATCCTCCATCATTTCATGGGCAAGGCGCATCATCCTTACTTCGGTATACCTCATAGCGGCTGGAGGATCTCCGTCAACCGATCCGAAGTTACCCTGCCCGTCAACCAGCATATACCTTAATGAAAAATCCTGTGCCATGCGCACTATTGTATCGTAAACCGCGGTGTCGCCGTGCGGATGATACTTGCCGATTACATCACCGACTATCCTGGCCGATTTTTTATACGGTTTATTCCAGTCGTTTTTCAACTCGCGCATCGCATAAAGAACACGCCTGTGAACAGGCTTAAGTCCATCCCGGACATCCGGCAGCGCCCTCCCGATAATAACGCTCATGGCGTAATCGAGATAGGACTTTTTCATTTCGGTTTCTATGTTAATCTCTGATAATTTTTCAGCTTCAATCATGATAGAACCTTATTAACTCTATTTCGGTAATTAAAATGAATTTTCCTCCTGCTTTCAGTAATAAACATCATATTACCAGCAGAATTCAAACCTGCAGAAAGTGCGGTGATAAAGCAACTGAATCTTGATAGTTTTGATAAGAAAAGATTGACGGCTTCGAAACTTTTGACGAAACCATCAAGATAAAACCAACATATTCATTAACTGCTCAGGATAAAATTTTTAAGGTTCACAGTTCACGGTTTATAACCCGCATCCTGAACTCGAACCGTGAACCCCTGAATCCTGACAGTTATCTTATTTGCTGGCAAACGCTCCGGCAATAAATAGAAGTAATACTTCAAATACAACTACTGGAACATAACTGCCGAAAAGAGCATATACTATCCCGCCCCCGACTATGGCAGGCACTCCACAAAAGACCAGAATTCCCAATTTTCTGCTGATGTCCATCCTTTGAATCTCCTATAACATATTAATCGTAAATCAGATATTCAGGCTGAAGAGTATTAGGCTGAGGTCTGAAGTTAAAAGCTAAAATCTTAACTACCTACAGCCTGATAAACTTTGCATTTTTTACCAGCAACAGTTTAATAAGTAAAGAAAAAAACAGACCTGATGTACCCGAAAAAGTCAAATTTCAGACGGCAAGGTAAAAAGCTCAGTATGCAAGGCGCACGAATCTTGAGGAATGAAGCGTACATACTCGTACGCTGCAATGACGAAAGATGAAGTGCAACACAGCAGAATGACTTTTTACGAAGCCGTCAGAGCTATTTTCTTTCGATGATCATTGCCATCCCCATCCCGCCGCCTATGCACATCGTAATGAGACCGGTGGAATATCCTTTCCTCTTCATCTGGTTCATTCCTGAAACCATCTGGCGCGCCCCGGTGCAGCCTATCGGATGCCCTAATGAGATACCGCTTCCCAGTTCATTCGGTTTTTCATTTTCAATTCCAAGCTCCCGCATGCAACCGATCGCCTGTGCGGCAAATGCTTCATTTAACTCTATCATATCAATATCTTTTAAAGTCATCCCGGCCGATTTCAGAACTTTCCTGACAGCAGGAACTGGGCCGAGCCCCATGTATGCGGGATCAACGCCGCCCGATGCGAAAGCCTTGATAGATACTATCGGCTCAAGACCCAGCTCTTTGGCTTTTTCAGAACTCATCAGTATGACTGCAGCAGCCCCGTCATTGATGCCCGAGGCGTTTCCAGC
>JAUPLM010000169.1 GCA_030836965.1 Thermodesulfobacteriota bacterium
ACCCCACCGCAAGCAGCGGGGAATGCGCTCGCATTTCGGTTCAAACCGAAGAAAGTATTTTTTTCCGGGAATGGGTAGCCTCGGGCCAGCCTCAGGAACAAATACCGATAAGCGCAGTGTGCAATTCGCGCTGCCTGTTTTGTTCCAACCGTATGAACCCCTTTCCGATAAAGCAGAATATTTTCCGGGATATTGAAGACGTTAAGCTTCAGCTTTCTCTCGGCTCCGCCAATTACGACGGCGCAATACATATGAGCGATTCCCTCCCGGGACGAATTTCTGAAGGAGAGGCTTTCCTCCATCCGCGGTTTTTCGAGATTCTCAACCTCGTTCGCGAAAAACACCTTACCAACTCACTCCATTTCACAACCAATGCCTCCATGCTGGATGAACCATTTGTCCGGAAATTGGCGCAATTTCGTCCCATCGAAATAAATATTTCCCTGCATTCCACTCAGCCGAAGTTGTGGGCGCGAATTTTCCAAAGAACCGAGAAACCGGCAAAAACAGCCCTGTCGTCCCTTAACCTGTTAAAAAAATACAATATCGATTTTACCGGAACCATAGTTACTTTACCCCGGATTTGCGGATGGGGCGATCTTGAAAAAACCTTCGGCTATTTAGCGGACAATGGAGCGAAATCGATTCTTCTCTGGTGGCCCGGTTATTCGATTAAGACGCCCGGACTGCTGAAGAAAAAAATCGTATGCCCGTGGGATGAATTCCGGGATTTCTCGAAACGGATGCAAAAAAAATTCCCGAAGATCCCGGTAGTTCCTCAGCCGAACATGTCAGAAACCCTGGGACTGCCCGTAAAACGGATCATGAACTCTACTCTTCTGGGAAATTTAAAAACATTCGGAGGAGAATTTCGTAAGGTGCTCTGGCTGGCTTCAGAAGCGGCTTATCCGGAAATAGCAAGGATGGTCGGGCAGGCGGCAAAAAGCGTTTCCAATGAACACCGTGTTTTCCCGGTAAAAAACATATCCTATGGAGGAAACATACAAGTAAGCGGGTTATTGATGGTATCCGATTTTCTCTCTGCCGGAAAGAAGGCTTTGAAAAACTGGCCTGATACGGATCTGATACTTATTCCCGGAATGGCATTTGATGCATTTTCCCGTGATCTGCTGAAAACGCCGGCTTTTAAAATACCTGAGATCCTGGAAAGAACCACATGGCTGATTTCCGAAAACGGGGCTTTCCATCAGCTCATAGGCCGGGGTTTTGTCAGGCCGGAAAACGACCCCCGGAAGACCTTTGAAAAAATACTTAAGTTTATTGACGAATCAATACGGGAAGACAATTTTGATGCCATCTCATCGATTGTGGCATCCTTTCCCGTTCCGACATCTTCAGGGCTACTGAACAAACGTGAATTTAGAAATTTTTTAAAACTGATTAAATCCCGCTTTTCATCGAATACAAACCTGGACAAGAGAATTCTTGAAAAGCTGAACGACAACAGGATCCTGTGCATGGAGGACTGGCAGGAGAAAGATCTTTCCTCTCCCTTTTCCCGCTGGCTCTTCTTCAAAAAAACCGGGAAGGTCTGGAGACTGGAAATGATTTTCCTTGGGCAGGAAACAGGTGAAGATAGGCGTCTGCCGTCAATCCGTACATCGCGGCTTCAGCACAAATAGGTTGACACAAACCGGAAATCATTTAGAATATAAGGAGATTGGTTTCGCAATATAAGGATAATTTGTATGGGGAGGTAACATATGAAGGAGAACAGAAAAAAATGGACCCGGCCCCAGCTGATTGTTCTGGGCAGGGGAACGCCGGAAGAGAATGTGCTGGGTGGATGCAAGACATCAAAGATTGCCGGTTCCGCGGCCAAGGTAAACAGTTGCAAAAAGCAAAGAAATAAAGCACAGTGTACTTTAGCTAAATGCTCGGTTATTTCCAAAACGTCATAGGTTCATTCAGCGAATCCCCCGTCCGGGAGTTACTGCTCAGGTTATTTAGACTGTAGGCTGAAGACTATTAGGAACCGCTGCAAAACAACAATTACATTCCTCTCCATTTTGTTACGGCATTGCAATGTTAAGATTATTTTTTGACGACGGCTTAGTTTTACAGATGGACTGCGTAAGCAGGTTAGCGCCTTTGCTCCTTTACCCTTTAGCCTAAACACCTAAAGCCTATCCATCCGGGCAATTACTTGATTCCTTGATATTCAATACTATAAAATGACATGCAATGACATGTAACGATATGTATCAGTACACAATTACAAAAGAAACAAGCATTCCCCGTCTTCCCCTTGAAGGAGAAATCGATCTGACATGCCGCTGCAATTTACGTTGCCGCCACTGCTGGCTGCGTATGCCTGCAAACGACCCTTCTGGCAAAGATGAACTCTCAATTGATGAAATCGGCAGAATTACCGCGGAAGCGCGGGCTATGGGATGCCGCAGATGGTCGGTCTCCGGCGGTGAACCCATGCTCCGTCCGGATTTCGCGGGAATTTTCGATATCATAACCAGCAGTTCTCTTCCCTATTCCCTGAACACAAACGGCACGATGATAACCCCGGCCATCGCCCGCCTGATGAAAAGAAAAGGGGCTAAAATGGTCGCCCTGTACGGGGCTACAAAAGAAGTTCATGATCATGTTACCCGCACCCCCGGATCATTCGAGGCGACAATGCGGGGCTTTGCCTACCTCAGGGAGGCAAAGACAGGATTCATTGTGCAGATTATACTCATGCGCGGCAACTTTCACCAGCATGATTCCATGGTAGAACTTGCCCGTTCATTGAGCCCGGCATACCGCATGGGGTCACCATGGCTTTATTTTTCAGCCTGCGGAAGCGCCGCCCGCAATCGTGAAATCTCCCGTCAAAGGCTTGATCCTGTTTCGGTGATAAATATGGATCCGCCCGACACAATGGATGACGACGAAAGGTTGCCGGAGGCTTCTCCTCCCTCCATGAAAGATGACCGTCTTTTCCCGGACTGCATCGAAGAGGGCCGGACTTTTCACATTGACCCTTATGGCGGCATGACCTTCTGCTCTTATGTCAGGGATCCGGCGCTGCGTTATAACCTGCGGGAGGGGAATTTCCGGGAGGCATGGGACGACTTCATCCCTTCACTCACTGGTAAAATACGGGGTACTTCAGAATACCGGGAAAACTGCGGCAGTTGTCATAAAAGCGCCGATTGCCGATGGTGTCCGGCCTACGGCTATCTGGAACACCGGCGATATTCTGCAAAAGTTTCATATCTCTGCCGCCTGGCGGATGAAACGAGGGTGTTCAAAGAGAACTGGCGGCTTAATCACCGCCGGTATTTCAGAATAGCGGGAATAACCATCAGGGTTGACTCCGATCTCCCGTTCAAGAAAAAAACCTTTGACCCCAAATTCAAAAAATTCCTGGTGGATGGCCCCGGAGAAGATATGATCTCAATACGCCATCACTTTTCTCTTAAGGAATTAAATATCGACGCTCTTGCTGAAAATCCGGGCATAGAGATCTACCGCCATCCTCCCTGGGCGATTTACAGAAAAGAACGATCCTGGATATATACGGGCATATCTCCCGGAAAAGGTGACAAAGCAATTCATTGTGCGGCGGTATTCAATGAGGATCACACACGGGGAAAGATTTACAACAACAGCGGCGCCCTTTTCCGCCGGGGGAATCTGCATTCTCTTACAATGTTCCCTTCCGATCAGATCCTTCTTGCAAGAGCGCTCGCAGACCGTCAGGCATGCATCTTCCATTCTGCCGGAGTGGTTATAAACGGGAAGGGACTTCTCCTGATCGGACATTCGGGGGCCGGTAAAACCACCGCGGCAAAGATGCTTAAAAAAAAGGGTGTGGTGCTCTGTGATGACCGTATAATCGTGCGTTGCCACCCTGAAGGATTGCGCATCCACGGCACATGGAGCCACGGAGACCTGGCGGATGTTTCCGCTGCTTCAGTCCCGCTTTCAGCCGTCCTGTTTCTTGAAAAAGCGGGTGTAAACCACCTTGTACCTGTAATGAAGAACGGAGAAACAGCCCGCCTCCTTGTTCAGTACGTGGTAAAGTCACTTGTCACGCCCGACTGGTGGGAAAAAATTCTGATTCTGATAGAAAATATTTCCGGAGAAGTACCCGCATACAAACTCCGGTTTGACAAGAGCGGCCGGATTAATAACACCATAAAGGAACTCATCTGATGGGGTTTGCTGGTGGCGGATATATAGACTGAATACCCGGATATTTACAGCCGATGAATGGAGACACATACGTCATAAAAAAAAATCTGAGCGGGATTCTTCCCCATGCTCAGCTCGATATAGAACTTACTGAACGTTGCAACAACTCCTGCATCCATTGCAGCATCAATTTACCCGCAGGAGATAAAATATCCAGCTCACGCGAACTTGATACTGATGGATGGAAGAACATTCTCCGCCAGGCCGCGGATCTGGGTTTTATGACGGTTCGTATCACCGGAGGAGAGCCCCTTCTGCGGCATGATTTCTCCGAACTCTATATTTTTGCCCGCCTTCTCGGACTTAAAGTGCTCCTCTTCACCAATGCCCGGCTGATAACATCACAAATCGCGGACATGCTTGCAGATACCCCTCCTCTTGAATATATCGAGGTTTCTGTTTACGGCATGAAAAAAGAATCATATGAAGCGGTAACCGGCGTACCCGGCTCATACGCCGGATTCCGTAACGGCATACAATCTCTTCTCGACAGGAAAATCCCTTTCGTGGTAAAAGGAGCATTATTGCCGCCTAATAAAAATGAGACCCGGGAATTTAAAGAATGGGCGGCAACTATTCCATGGATGGAAGGTACACCGCCCGTATGTTCCATGTTCTTTGATTTACGGGTGCGGCGGGATTCAGCGTTAAGAAACAGCATTATATACAAACTGCGTGTCTCTCCCGATGAAGCTATAATGATACTGACAGAGCATCCGGAGAGTTACCGAAGGGAAATGGCCGAATTCTTCGACAGATTTGCATCCCCTTCCAATGACCGTCTCTTTACATGCGGAATCGGTCCTGCCTGTGTGGATGCCTATGGCACTTTACAGCCCTGCATGGCGCTTCGCCTGCCTGATTTGACTTATGACCTCAAAAAGGGCTCGCTGAAAGAGGCTTTAACGTCGGTATTTCCCCGCATGAGGGAAATGCGCGCAGAAAACCCTCTTTATCTGGAACGCTGTGCCCGCTGTTTCCTGAAACCGATGTGCGACCAGTGTCCGGCCAAATCATGGTCCGAACACGGTACACTCGATACACCTGTCGAATATTTCTGCAAGATAGCTCACTCGCAGGCTTTATTCCTGGGACTGATAAAGAAAGGTGAAGAGGCCTGGATGGTTCGGGACAGCGAGGAAAGAATAAAGGATTACCTCCAAAAGAGTCGGTAATCCCGTGAGGGTTCAAGTGGTCAAGGATTCAAGGGTCCGAGTGAAATACTCAGGAAACAAAACAAAAAAATTACAGGAGTATTCTCAAAGAAGAAAGCTATTGTTTGGCATTACATACAAAAAGGGATGTTAAAAATATTTCTTAGAATATGAAAGAAGATGCCAGGATTCCTATAGCGATAATAAAATCGTTTTAAAGCAAACACTTTCCGCCACACAGTTTGGCGGATTGAACCCTGGAATCCTGGAACCCTTTCTTTTAAACAACCTGAAAAGGAGAATCTCGGTATGACGAAGAGTATCGGAACCGATATGGTTTTTGCCCGCTCAAACGATGTGGTGGCAAGAGAAATAGACGGCATGTTGATTATCGTTCCCCTTACTGCCGGAGTGGGCGATATGGAAGACGATCTCTTTTCCATGAATGAAACCGGTACGGCAATCTGGAATATGATTGACGGCAAAAAAACCATCAAAGAGATTATATCAGGTCTGAAAGAAGAGTTTATTGCCGGGCAGGGTGAAATCACGAAAGACGTTACCGGCATAGTGGAAGAACTGTTAAAAAGGAGAATGATTGTTGAAGCGGCTTCATCCTGATTATAAGCGCCCCGCCATTATAAAAAACGGCATCTCCATTCCCGGAACAGCCATGATTGAGATAATGCAGGAGGTGCTCTCAAGAGGCATGTCCTTCAGATTCAGAGCCGGCGGTTTCAGCATGGCTCCCTTTATCAGGGATGGCGACATCATATCGGTATCCCCTCTCTCTTCCATACCGCCGGGTATCGGAGACGTGGTGGCATTCCTCCATCCGGAAACGAAGCTGCTTTGCATACACAGAGTTTTATACCGCAATAACGGCGCCCTGATGATACAGGGTGATAATTTGCCCGGAAACCCGGATGGAATGATCCCCGGAGAGGCAATCATTGGACATGTAACACGGGTGGAGCGCAGCGGCAGAAGTATAAAGCTGGGACTTGGTCCGGAACGTATCTTCCTTGCCATTCTTTCCCGAACCGGACTGCTGGAAGTAATGCGGCGCTGTGCCGTACCGTTCTATGGATATTTCAGAAGGAGGCGCGCTCTTTGCGAAAAGAGTTAGTTTCTTTCATACGTCTTCCTGATTTTGCCCTCTGGAAAAAAATCGGGGACAACCGGATTCCCCTCTCTTTCGATCTGGAGGTCACCGCCCGCTGCAACAACAATTGCCGGCACTGCTATATAAACCTTCCTCCGGGAAATAAAAGAGCCCTCCGTGATGAACTGACACTTGATGAGATCAGCAAAATAGCGGACCAGGCAGTCTCCCTCGGGACACTCTGGTGCGTTATAACCGGCGGCGAGCCCTTGCTCCGGAAAGATTTTATTGAGCTTTACCGGCTGCTGAGAAGTAAAGGCCTCCTCGTTTCCGTTTTTACCAATGCGTGCCTGATCACGGATAAGCATTTGGACTTGTTTAAAAAATATCCACCGCGCGACATTGAGATAACCGTATACGGCATCACCAGAAAGACCTATGAAAAGGTAACCGGCACCCCCGGTTCATACGCCCGCTTCCAAAGAGGCATAGCCCTGCTGCTCGAAGGCGGAATCAAGGTAAACTTAAAGGCCATGGCACTTCGTTCCAACGCGCACGAATTACCGGCTATCGCGGATTATTGCCGTAAAAGAACAAGAGACTTTTTTCGCTTTGACCCTTTTCTCAATCTGCGCTTTGACGGAAATGAAGAGAGAAACGAAAAAATCCGGGCCGAAAGATTATCCCCGGAAGAGATCACCGCTATTGAACGGGCAGATCCGGAAAGGTCGGCAGCCGTTAAGAAGAGATGCGGCACGCTCGAAATATCCACCCCCCTCAGGAGATCTGATAACCGCCTCTTCCAGTGCAGCGCCGGAGATAACAGCTTCGCTGTCAGCTATAATGGCCTCTTTCACCCCTGTTCCTCTCTCCGGCATCGCGACTGCCTTTTTGACTTGCGCAGTGGATCCCTTTCCGAGGCATGGTTTGATTTCACTCCGCGCGCGCTCTCGCGGAAGACAACCAGCAGGGAATATATCGAAAAGTGCCGTATCTGTCCCCTGATGAACCTGTGCCAATGGTGCCCCGCTCACGCCTATCTGGAATGCGGACGGATGGATGAATGGTGTGAATACTTCTGCCGGACGGCGCACGCACGGGCCAGCGCCTTCGGCCCGGTGTCCGCATGAACCTGCTGCCGGAAGATAAATTACTGCTTCTTTGCTGCCGGGCGGAAACCGGCGGGAAGGTGAAAAATGAGTTAACCGGCATACAGGCAGAGAGAATCGACTGGAGCTCTTTTTTAGAAAAGGCGAGAGAAGAGGGCGTTTCACCAATAGTTTTTCTGACACTCCCGAAGATATTCACAGGGAAACCCCCTATCCCCGGATATGTTACGGATGAATTAAAAAAAGATTATTATATCAGCGCTAAAAAAAATATATTAACCTTAAACGCAACAGGTAAAATCCTCGATGTGTTTAATAAAGCCGGTATTAATGTAATAGTTATGAAAGGAGCGGCGCTGGCCGAAACAGCGTATGGAAATCTCGCGCTGCGCCCGATGTCGGACGTTGACCTGCTGGTAAAAAAAGAAGACCTGAATCAGATAAATGAACAGTTAAAAAACCTCGGTTATTTCCCGGCCGACCGGTCTTTTGACGATGTTGATTTCAATTCCACTTATCTGACTTCACTCGACTACCGAAATCCCCGGGCCAACACACCTTCTTTTCATATCCACTGGCACTTCGTGAATTCAGCTATTCCAAACGAATCCTACATAGGCCCGATCAAAATCGGGGATATCTGGCATGATGCGGTCAGAGCGAATATAGCGGGTACCGAAACATTGGTAATGTCTCCTCATCACCTTGTCATACACCTGGCGGAACACGCCCTGCGGGTAACACACTCACTAAGCAAACTGATATATTTCTGTGATATTGACAGAAGTAT
>JAUPLM010000170.1 GCA_030836965.1 Thermodesulfobacteriota bacterium
GGCAGCTTACGGATGCCCATAATACACTTTATCATACCAACCAGATGCTGCTCGAACAGATCGAGGATAAAAAGCAATCGGAAGAAGCCCTGCGGAAGAGCGAGGAAAAATATCGTCTGATTTTCGAGTATTCGCCGCTTGGCCTTTTATCTTTTGATGAAAAGGGCGTTATCCTCGCGTGCAATGAGAATTTCGTCCGGATTATCGGTTCTTCACAGGACGCGCTCGTTGGCCTCAACATGATAAATCTGCCCGATAAACAAATAGTTTCAGCCGTTCAGAAAGCGCTTGGCGGGGGTACCGGATTGTATGAAGATGAATATCATTCCGTAACTGCGGATAAGGTTACACCGGTGAGGGTTATGTTTGCGCCGATGATTACCGGAGATGGGATCATTCACGGAGGTGTCGGAATTGTCGAAGATATTACCGACCGCAAACGTTCGGAGAATGCCCTGAGGGAGAGTGAGAAGAAATACCGGCTGGTTCTGGAAGCAAATCCTGATCCGATGATTGTTTATGACATTATGGGGAATGTTATCTACCTTAATCCCGCTTTCGCGGGCCTTTTCGGATGGTCGCTTGAAGAAAGGATCGGGAAGAAAATGGACGATTTTGTTCCCGATGAGAACTGGCCGGAAACCCGGATGATGATCGACATGATGATTGCCGGGAAAAACTTTTCCGGAATCGAAACACGACGTCTGACCAGGGATGGGAGGATCATTCCTGTGAGTATCAGCGGGTCATGTTACCGGAATCAGGAAGGATATATTGAAGCCGGCGTCATTAACTTGCGTGATATCACGGAAATCAGGCGGGCGGAGGCGGAGAAGAAAAAACTGGAGGAGCAGTACAGGCAGGCTCAGAAGATGGAGGCCATAGGTCAGCTGGCCGGCGGTGTTGCGCACGATTTCAACAACATGCTGAACATTATCCTCGGTTATGCCCAGATGGCGCTGATAAAGATCGAAAAATCCGGCCAGATCAATGCCGAACTTCAGGAAATCATGGGCGCCGCGCGACGTTCCGCTGACCTTGTGAAGCAGCTTCTGGCTTTCGCCCGGAAACAGACCATAGCTCCGAAAGAGCTTGACCTGAACGTTACCATTGAGGGCATGCTCAATATGCTCCGAAAACTGATCGGCGAAGATATCGACCTTCTGTGGATGCCTGCGGAGAATCTGTGGCCGGTGAAAATGGATCCCGTCCAGGTCGATCAGATCATGGCCAACCTCGCGGTTAACGCCCGTGATTCGATCTCAGGCGTCGGTAAAATTACTATCGAAACCGGCAATGTAGAGTTTGACGATTCATATTGCATTCAGCACGATGGTTTTATCCCCGGGCAATATGCCATGCTTGCGGTCAGCGACAACGGCTGCGGCATGGACAAAGAGACCCGTGATAAGATCTATGAGCCCTTTTTCACAACCAAGGAGTCAGGAAAAGGCACCGGCATGGGTCTTGCGACTGTATACGGCATCGTGAAGCAGAACAACGGTTTCATCAATGTGTACAGCGAGCCGGGAAAGGGCACGACCTTTAAGATTTATATGCCGCGGTGCAGGGATGAAGCTATGGTTACAGACGAACCGCGACTGGAGGCCGGGCAGCTGAACGGCACGGAGACAGTGTTGCTTGTTGAGGATGACGAGGTTCTGCTGAAAATGGCTGAAACGATGCTGGAAGAATTTGGTTATCATGTTCTGACTGCCGGGAGTCCGGGCGAAGCGATTGAACTGGCCGGGCAATACGCCGGTGAGATCCATTTGCTTATGACCGACGTTGTTATGCCTGAGATGAGCGGCCGTGATCTTCAAAAACGATTCAGCGAGCTGCGTCCTGGTGCGAAATGCCTGTTCATGTCCGGTTACACGGCCAACGTGATTGCACACCACGGTATTCTCGATGAAGGCGTTAATTTCCTCCAGAAGCCTTTCATTATGAATGATCTGGCATACAAAGTAAGGATAGCGCTGAGAAAGGGATAGCGTGCCTGTTGTGAAAACCGGCCACTGAACACTGTAAGCGAGTTAATGTCAAGGACTGGAAATATATAAATATGGATATAGCTGAAAAGAGAGAAAACCGGTTTAACAGGTTTCAATCATTTGTCATGCACAGAATGGCGTCCCCCTCTCTTATGGAAGGGGACGACCTCCTTTACTGGCGTGTCCGAATTTTGTTTTCGCTCTTATTCGCAGGGTCTCTTTTAACCCTCATTGCAATGATTCCCGTTGCTATTCTTGTTATTAAAGAAAACGCATGGATCCTGGGATTCTTTGATGCTGCTGTCTGGCTTGTTGCCATCATACTACTGCTTTCCCGCAATATCAGGTTTGAAACACGGTCAACAATCACTCTGGTAATAAATTATTTGCTGGGACTGGTCATTATTGCCCATGTCGGGTTTTTAAGCGGTGGAACCATTTGCCTCTTCGGTTTTGCTGTTCTTACCGGAATCTTCAAGGGAACAAAAGCCGTAACCGTCGCGCTGGCCGTCAATGCTGTGACGCTGGCAGTATTGGGCTGGCTCATGTATACAGGCCGGTTCGGCCAGGCATTTCCGTTCTTTAAATCATTGGAAGCAATGATGGCCGCCGGGACGACCTTCATGCTCATGAACGCTGTTGTCGCGATATCCGTAAGGGTGCTGGTTAAGGGCCTTGCAATAACCAATCAGAAGCAAAAGGCGCTGGTTGAAAAGCTGGAAAGCGAACATGCGCGGCTTGAAAATACGAAGATAATGCTGGAAATGGAAATTCAGGAACGCAGGCAGGCGGAGGAGGCTCTGCGGGAGAGCGAGGCACGATGGAAATTCGCCCTGGAAGGAGCCAGGGATGGTGTCTGGGACTGGGATACCGTCACAAACAAGGTCTATTTTTCCGATCAGTGGAAATCGATGCTCGGCTATGCCGGTCACGAGATAGGGAATACAGTTGATGAGTGGGACCGCCGTGTGCATCCTGAGGATAAAGCGGCTGCTTATGCTGATCTGGAGCGGCATTTCAGGCGTGAAACCGAAACCTATCAGAATGAGCACCGCCTCCTATGCAAAGACGGTTCCTATAAATGGATTCTTGACCGCGGAAAAGTTATAGAATGGACTGAAGACGGAAAACCACGCCGTGTTATCGGGACGCATACTGATATTGAAGATCGCAGGCGTGCGGAGGAGGCGCTGCGGGAAAGCGAGGAGATCTTCAGGCAGTTCATGGATAACAGCCCTATCTACGTATTTTTTAAAGATGAAAATATCAGAGCCATCCGGTTAAGCAGAAATTATGAGAAAATGCTTGGGAGACCGGTTGAGGAAATGCTTGGAAAGAGCATGGATGATCTTTTCCCGTCCGACCTTGCCAAGAGTATGATAGCAGATGATATGCGAATATTGCATGAGGGCAAACAGGTTATAGTTGAAGAAGAACTGAACGGACGATTTTACACGACCATTAAATTCCCGATTTTTCATGATGGGAAGCCGCGTTATCTTGCCGGATATACGATTGACGTTACCGACAGGAAGAAAGCGGATGAGGAGAAAGCGTATCTGGAGGTCCAAAATCAGCAGCTCCAGAAAGCTGAGAGCCTGGGCAGGATGGCAGGGGCTATCGCCCATCACTTCAACAACCAGCTGGCGGTTGTGATGGGTAACCTTGAGCTGGCTATGGCAGCACTCTCAAGGGAAGATCGCCCGGCCAAATACCTTGCTGACTCTATGCAGTCAGCAAGGAAGGCGGCTAAGATGAGCGAACTGATGTTGACTTACCTCGGGCAAACGCCGGGTAAACATGAGCCGCTGGATCTTTCAGAGGTATCCCGCCAGAGCCTGCCCATTCTCCTGGAGGCTATGCCTAAAAATGTAGCACTGAATACCGATATATCTTCTCCGGGACCGACAATCAGCGCCGATGCGAACCAGGTGCAGCAGGTCATTACAAATCTGGTAACCAATGCATGGGAAGCCATTGATGCCGGCGGAGGCGCCATTAACCTGTCCGTAAAAACTGTTTTTCCGCCTGATATGCCCTTGTCACACAACTTTCCCATAGACTGGAAGCCGCTGGATAATACCTATGCCTGCATTGAAGTATCGGATAACGGCAGCGGGATAGCCGGCAGGGATATCGAAAAAATCTTCGACCCGTTTTTCTCCATCAAATTCACCGGACGGGGTTTGGGTCTTGCAGTCGTCCTGGGAATTATGAAATCCCATGGAGGAGCCGTTAATGTTGAGAGCGAACCTGGCCGGGGGAGCATCTTCCGGGTTTTTTTTCCCGTTTCAAAACAGCTGCCCCTGCTATTCAAGCAGCAGGTGAAAGCCTGTGAAATTCCTCTGCTGGAAGGCGGATCAACGGTACTGCTGATTGAAGATGAGGAGGCTGTTCGCAAAATGGCAAAATCAATGCTGGCTCTGATGGGTCATGCAGTGTATGAAGCAAAGGATGGATTCGAGGCTGTAGATATATTCAGGCGGCATAAGGAGGAAATACGTGTTGTTATTTGCGACCTGACGATGCCGCGACTTGATGGTTGGGGAACCCTGTCCGCCCTGCGCAATCTTGATCGTGGAATTCCGGTGATCCTGGCAAGCGGATATGACAAGGAAAAGGTTATGACAGGCGTCCATCCCGAATGGCCGCAGGTGTTCCTTAACAAGCCTTATGACATGAAAGAACTTGGAGATGCACTAAACCGTGCTGTGGCAAAGAAGGATTAAAGCGGAATATCGATTTGGGGTATTGAAAAGCGGAAAGAGTAAGTTTTAAGGAAAGCAGGGCGGCGAAATTCGAAGTCCGAAATTCGATATTCGAATTTCTGAAATCAACCGGAGGGGATTGATGGCCACAAAAATGAAAAACGGACACGATGATACAGCCGAACGGGATTCTTATCAGGCGCTGATTGAGAGTGAGGAAAGATACCGTCAGACATTCAACACAAGCCCGGATTCAGTGAATGTCAATCGTATGGAAGACGGCCTGTATGTTGACATCAACGAGGGGTTCACCAAATTGACC
>JAUPLM010000171.1 GCA_030836965.1 Thermodesulfobacteriota bacterium
TCGATAAAGCCCATGCTGAGCATTTCGTCCGCTTCATCAAGAACAACAGAAGAGACCCGTCCAAGATCAAGCGCTTTCTGCCGAACCAGGTCAAGCAGGCGGCCCGGTGTTCCCACAACAATATCAACCCCTTTTTTCAGGCAGTTTATCTGACGGCTGTATGACTGACCACCATAAACAGCCAGCACACGCACATTAAGATTGCTTCCATATTTATATATGGCATCCGCCACCTGTATGGCCAGTTCCCGGGTGGGGGTAACCACGAGACTTTGAACATAATTCTGTTTTTTCAAAATGTTATGCAGAATCGGCAATGAAAAAGCTGCTGTTTTACCTGTTCCTGTCTGAGCCTGGCCAATCACATCGCAACCGGTCAGCATAACCGGAATAACGGCTGACTGGATCGGGGTCGGGTTAATGTAGCCGAGGTCGGCTACTCTCTGAACCAGCTTCGGGTGCAGTTTCAAGTCTGTAAATTCATTTATGATCATACTTCTCCAATCTATTTTTTTTAAAATACTTATTTTATAGTAAATGTAATAAATCTATTCTGTTTTGGCATGGGTGCGTATGCGAACCGCAGAAATAATAGCCTGCCCTTCGTCAATCCGCCATATCTCTTTGGCGGACATCCATGAAATCCGTGCAACCCCAATTATTCCCGTCGTTCGTACTTCGAAATTCGATGATCGCAATTCGGTGGTATACGCACCCATACCCAAACAATTTTAACGGACTCCACTCAGAGCATTATTCTGACAATCGCTGATGAATAAATATAAGTTTTATTCTGTAAATGAATAAATGTATGTTGACTTCATAAAATGAATTTATTAATAAGATGATCATGTGGGCCAGTTGCAAAAGTCTCAAAAATTCCCTCTTCCCCTACGGGAGAGGTTGAGGGGCGGAAACAGATCCCCGGCAAGACCCGTGCCTGTTGGAGAAACATCATGCATCCTATTGAATCCAAAATAAATATTCATTCAGATGAGTACAAGAAAAACTTTGCCGCAATGGAAGCCCTGGTCGAGGATCTTCGGAGGGAAATGAAACGGGCAAGGGAAGACCGATCCCGGAAAGCGCTCGACCGCCTTGTTGAATCGGGCAAACTACCAACACAAAAAAAGCTTGACCTGCTTCTGGACAAAAACACTCCTTTTTTGGAAATCGCCCCGCTGGCCGCCAGAGACATGTATGACGGGAAGGTTCATGCCGCCGGACTCCGGGCCGGAATAGGCGTTGTTGCCGGTAAAGAGGTTGTGGTAAGCATCAACGACGCCACCATAAAGGGTGGCTCGGCATACCCCATTTCCGCCAAAAAAACCCTGCGACTGCAGACCATTTCTATGGAGAACCGCCTGCCAAGCGTAAGCCTCGTGGATTCGGCCGGGGCTTATCTCCCCCTGCAGTCCCAAATTTTTCCGGATATAGACGGCGGAGGAAGGGTTTTTTACAATCAGGCCCTGATGTCCAAGAAAGGTATCCCCCAGATTGTTGCGGTGATGGGACTTTGTACGGCAGGCGGCGCATATGGCGTAGCTATGAGTGATGAGATCGTCCACGTTAAGGGGCATGGTGCCATTTTCCTTGGAGGTCCCCCGCTGGTAAGAGCCGCTACCGGTGAAGAAGTGACTGCGGATCAGCTGGGCGGACCCTTGCTGCACTGCATGGAATCCGGTGTGTCGGATTATATCGCCGAAGATGATGCCCATGCCATTGCCATTGTCAGGGATATAGTCAGGAACCTGCCTGAAAATGAAAAGACGCGCCTTTCCATGGCCGAGCCGAAACCTCCTGCATATGACCCCGGGGAATTATACGGAATTGTCAGCCGCGACCTGTCAACTTTCTTCGATATCCGGGAGGTCATCGCGCGCATAGTCGACGGCAGCGAGTTCCTGGAATTCAAGGAACTTTACGGCACTACGCTGGTGTGCGGATATGCATATATTCACGGCTATCCCGTTGGAATACTGGCCAACAACGGGGTGCTTTTCAACGACAGCGCTGAAAAGGCCACCCAGTTCATCCAGATCTGTGACAAGCGGAAGATACCGCTTGTTTTTTTACAGAACATCACCGGTTTTATAATCGGCTGGGATTATGAACGAAAAGGAATCACCAAAAACGGCCACAAGATGGTCAACGCTGTCTCTACCTGCACCGTTCCCAAATTTACGGTCATTATCGGAGCATCTTACGGGGCCGGCAACTATGCCATGTGCGGACGCGCTTATTCACCCCGTTTTCTTTACATGTGGCCTAACGGGAAGATAGGGGTGATGGGCGGCGCGGAGGCGGCCGGAGTTTTGATTTCAATCACCAATGACCAGAATCAGCGTCTGGGGAAACCTCCATTGACGATTGAAGAGGAAAGAGCCTTAAAGGAACCCATAATTGCTGCGGCTGAAAAAGAGGGAAATGCCTATTACAGTACGGCGCGCCTGTGGGATGACGGCATCATTGATCCGGCTAAAACCCGTGATGTGCTTGGCCTCTCCATTTCCGCAGCATTGAATGCGCCGATTCGCGATGATTCTTACGGATATGGCATTTTCAGGATGTGAGTAACAGGGGAAACGCCGTGTTTAAAAAAATTCTTGTAGCTAACCGGGGAGAAATTGCCCTGAGGGTCATGCGCACCTGTAAAGAGATGGGGATTGCATCTGCAGCCGTTTATTCAGATACGGATCGTAAAGCACTTCATACGCTAGATCGGAAGAG
>JAUPLM010000172.1 GCA_030836965.1 Thermodesulfobacteriota bacterium
CCCGTCATTCTTATTTCGCTCATAAATCAATCCTTTCTTAAATCCTTATGACCTTGCGCAGGTACAGCTTAAATTAAAAGCCGTGTGCCGTAAGGGTTCATATCAATTAAATTTTAAAGTGTCACCCTGTTCCGGAGCAAATGCGGAGTATCCTTTCTCCTTCAAAAGACCTGCGAATGAAAGCGCCTGTTCTTCTTCCCCGTGGACAACAGCTATTTTTTTTATTTTAAGGCCCGATTCCTTTACAAACCTAATCATTTCATTTTTATCGCCGTGAGCGCTGAAACCTCCCAGTTTCACAACATGAGCTTTCAGCGGGTATTCCTTGTTTAAGAACTTAAGAAGAGGCGGCTCTCCCTTTCTTCCCGATTGCTCATATTCAAGGCCCTGATCCTGAATACGGCGTCCAAGTGTGTTTTCGGCCATAAATCCGACTATGAGAATAGTATTTTTCGGATTATGGATCCTGTATCTGAGGTGATGAAGGACTCTTCCGGCTTCACACATTCCCGAAGCGGTAATTACGATATGCGGCCTGGTGTCGCGCATAAGAGCCATCGATTCGTCGACAGAAGAGGTGAAATTTACCTGGTCAAAAGAAAAAGGATTTTCTCCTTTTGAAAGAAATGTATCGATTGTTTCCCTGCTGTATACTTCCGGGTGTTCTCCGAAAACTTTGGTTATATTCGCCGCAAGCGGACTGTCGACATATACCGGGAGCTTCGGGGTTTCACCTTTATCATAAAGTTCGTGCAGAACGTATAAAAGCTCCTGAGTTCTTCCGTATGCGAAAGAAGGAATGATTATCACTCCACCTCTCTTGACGGTGTCGTTTATCACTTCTTTCAGCCTGGGCATGAGATCACCGATAGGTTCGTGCACTCTGTTGCCGTAAGTGCTTTCCATGATAAGAAGGTCTACGTTTCTGTCTTCTTCCGCAAATGAAGAATTGGGATTCTTTATTATAGGTTTATCGTATCTTCCGATGTCTCCCGTGTAGCAGACGGTAAATTTCCTGCCTTTCTCTTTGATCTTTATTATCGAAACCGCGGAACCGAGAATATGGCCTGCTTCATAAAAAGTGCATGTTATTCCGCGTCCTATTTCAACAGGCACACGATAGGGATAGCCGTCAAAGCTAGCGAGCGCCTGTATCGCATCATCAGACGTGTAAAGAGGGCTGATATATTCAAGATTGTTTTCTCTTATAACTTTTTGAATGTTTTCTGTGTTAAGTTTATTCCCTTCTATCTTGAGATTCGCACTGATAACATTTTCCCTGTTTTTTTTGTTTGGAGCGTTATTGTTGTTTCCGTATCCTGACCGTAAAACTGAACGGGCGGTTTTATAATTGAGATAATTTGCATCGGACTCCTGTATATGTGCGGAATCGGGAAGAAGATATCCGCAGGCATCCACTGTCGGCCTTGTGCAGAGGACTCGTCCTGTATAATTGTTTTTGGTTAAAAGCGGAATCCTGCCGGAATGGTCTATATGGGCGTGTGAAAGCACGAGATTAGTAATGGAATCCGTATTAAATGGAAAGTCTCTGTTTTTCTGTTCCGTTTCCTTTCTCCTGCCCTGGAACATGCCGCAATCCAGAAGAATACCGTCCGATTCTGTTTTAACAAGATGCATCGATCCGGTGACCTCTCTTGCGGCTCCGTAAAAAGTGATCTGCATTACTTCTCCTTCAACTGTTCGGTAAAAAATTCCCGGGGATAGTCCTGCCGTCAGCAATCTTTCCGGCAATAAACAAAATCCGGCGGCTTTTTGTAAAGCCTTTATGAATTTGGAGCACGACTATAGGTGAAAGACGTCTTGTGTGTCAAGAAGGATGGCATATCCTGCAAAACGGCCCATTCAACATCAAAACCGTTGGTTACAACCGATGCAATGTGGTGTCCGAAAAAACAGTGTCTTATTTCCCATATTTTGTCTTTATAACTGACTATAAGAGAGTCATCGCCCGATATTTTTTCAATGCGGCATTCTGAAAGACCGCTTATTCCGGTGCCTGCGGCTTTTAATACGGCCTCCTTGGAAGTCCAGAAGCGGAAAAAAAGAAGCTCCCTTCCGGAATCCGAAAGAGCCCATTCTTCAGGGCCGGCGATTTTGTTGCGCAGCGCTTCTGAGCAGGGCTTGATTTTTTCAATATCAATGCCCGTTTCCGTCTGCGCGATTACTCCGCCCACATATTCTGTTTTGTGAGAGACGGACCAGAAATTGCCGTCGAAAGGAAGAGGCGCCCCGTCCTCATTTTTAGTAAGGCAGCCAAGACTGACTCCGCTTTTGGCTGAAGAAATTTCGAGTGCAAATCTTGCAAGGGAGCTTAAAGCTTCAACTTTTTTTCTTCCTGTAAGATTTCTTTCATGTTCCGGTACCGCAAGAATGACCGGGAATAAAACTTTACTTTTTAACGTCTGCTTCACTTAGAATTATCCTGCAATCGGCTACCGTTGAACCATGTTCATGGGCAAGAAGCGGGTTTATATCCATTTCAAGTAGTTCGGGATGATTCAGACACATTTCCGAAAGGCTTACAATGGATTTTTCGAGAGATTCGATGTCGCAGACCGGTCTCCCCCTGAAGCCCCTGAAGAGCTTGTATCCTTTTATGCTCCGGACCATCCTGCGTGCGGAGTTTCTCCCCACAGGCGCGAGCCTGAACACGACATCCTGGAAAAGCTCAACGAATATTCCGCCAAGCCCGAACATCAGCAACGGGCCGAAAATCGGATACCTGTTCATACCGAGAATTACTTCCTCTCCTCTTTTTGCCATCTGCTGAATAAGGACGCCTTTAATTTCAGCCTTCGGGTCGAACAGAGCCGCCCTTTTGATTATTTCATCGAATGTTTT
>JAUPLM010000173.1 GCA_030836965.1 Thermodesulfobacteriota bacterium
ACAAGTACCGTGTCTTCGCTTTTGATTATAAGAGTCAGCGAAAGATATGTACTTGCTCCGAACACGGCAATGAATATTAATACCAGCGCAGATAATTTTGCAATTTTTGAGATCACTTTATCCGTTTTAAGCGAACTGAAAAGAAACCATCCATATTATTGATATGCGGGTAAGTTTTAATAAACCCTCTCTCGTTTAAAAGAACGCCGATGCTCTCAGGCAGATAAGACATGTCGTTGTCAATACCAAAATCCGGGTGCTTAATCAAAAATTCTTTTATAACCTCTTCGTTCTCTTCAGTTTCTGTGCTGCATACGGCATATACTATTACTCCTGAAGGTTTTAACAGGTCCGCAAGATTATGAAGAAAAAGAAGCTGCTTTTTTTTGCATTGCACCAGTTTTTTTTCCTGCAGTTTCCATTTTACGTCGGGGTTTCTGCGTATAACACCCATGTTCGAACAGGGGGCATCCAGGAGGATTTTGTCGAAAAATCCGTAACCTGTTTTTAATATTTGCGGCTTTCCGATATTATCTTTTACACCTGTGACATTTGTTATGCCAAGCCTCTCCATTTCACGGTTCAGTCTATCCAGTTTATCATTATCTAGATCAACTGCCGTTATATTGCCGCTGTTTTTCATCAGTTGACCAATATGTCCTGTCTTGCCCCCAAGCCCGGCGCACGCATCCAGAACCGAATCTCCAGGCCTGGGATCGAGGAGCAGAGTTATGATCTGGGCTGCTTCATCCTGTACCTGGAAGCAGCCGTTTTTGAATTCCGCCATCTCTTGAATGCTCTTTTCCGGGTTTGAGAAAGAAATTCCAAATGGAGAATGAACGGTCGGCCCGATATTCCTTACATCCGGTTTCATGCGATTGATCAGTTCCCCGCGGTTTGTTTTCAGTGAGTTAACCCTTATAGTAATCGGGGGAATTTCATTAATGGCGTCACACAGCTCGATTGTACGGTTTATTCCGAGAAATCCCATCCATCTTTTTACAATCCATTCCGGAAACGACCTGGTGACCGAAACGGCATATTCCGGTTTTTCCGCGATATCAGGATAAGGAAGTGCCTGATGCTCCCTTGACGCTTTCCGCAATATGGCGTTTACATATCCAGCGCCGCGTTCACCACCCGAATGCTTTGCCATCTCGACGGAAGTGTTTACTGCTGCAGATACGGGTATTCTGTTTAAATAAATTATCTGAAAAAGGCCGATGCGCAGAATATTTATAATTTCAGGTTTTGTCTTTTTTATGTTCATTCTGGAAAGATGACTTATTATCCAGTCGAGTCTTCCTCTCCACCTGAGAACACCGAATACAATCGCGTTGAAAAGGGATCTTTCCCGTTTCGGAAGAAGATGATCCTTATGAAATTCCTCCAGAAGAGTATCGAGAGTTTTTTCGCTCTTTTCGAGCTTGTTTAAGATGTCAAACGCAAGACTTCGGGCGTCGTTCATGGGGAATTAAGCCTTTAGGTTCTTCTCCCGATTACCCGGGAGATTTGAAGATGGTCCAAATATTTAATCATCAGCCCAAAACTGTTCCGGGAGAAATATTGCTTCCGCTCAGATAATCTTTTATATAAAGCCGCTTCCCGGATTCCTGCTGTATTTCTTTTACTGATAAAAGATATTTTCCGGTTGCGACATGCAATACATCCCGTGCTTCACCGGTAACTGTGCCGGGAGCTTCTTTTGAATCGCTGAAAACCACATCGGAAGCAAATATTTTCAGACGCTTCTTTCCGATAAATGTGAATGCGCCCGGCCACGGTGTCATGCCGCGGATAAATGCTTCAGTCTCTTCGGCGGGTTTTGACCAGTCTATGAGACCGTCTTTTTTCTTAAGCATAGGAGCGTATGTGGCAAGGGAATTTTCCTGGGGTACGGGCTTTATGCTGTTTTTGCTCATATCCGACAAAGTCTGTATCAGCAGATCTCCTGCTATCCGGGAGAGACGGTCGTGCAGCGAAGAGGATGTTTCTTTGGAGGAGATTTCGGTTTTGGCAGACAGCAGGATATTGCCGGTATCGAGACCTTCATCCATCAGCATGGCGGTAACGCCGGTCTCATGTTCCATGTTTATAATGGCCCATTGAATAGGCGCCGGACCACGGTATTTCGGAAGAAGGGAAGCATGAAGGTTGATAGCGCAATCCTTTGGAATCGAGAGGATCTTTTTAGGCAGAATATGACCGAAAGCGATCACTACAAATATATCAGGATAAAGAGAGGCGGCTTTTTCATAAAATTCGGAACTCCTGACCGACGATGGCTGGAGAATCTCATATCCCAGTTTTAAAGCGGCCTCTTTAACCGGAGAGAAGTACACCTTCTGACCTCTTCCTTTCGGACGATCCGGCTGCGTTACGACAAGAACAACCTCATGACCGGTATCATGCAGGGCTTTCAAAGACGGCACCGCAAAGTCCGGCGTACCCATAAATATGATTCTTTTTTTATTTATCATCACCTTGCTTCAGCTGTTTTTTGATGCGCCTTTTATAGAGTTCACGCTTTAAAGCGCTGATCCGGTCAATAAACAATATACCGTTTACATGATCTATTTCATGCTGCAGAACAATTGCAAGATATTCTTCCGCTTCTATCTTTAACGGTTTTCCCTCTCTGTCGAGCGCTTCAACGATCAGGGATGCCGACCTTATTACGTCAGATCTGAAGTCCGGTACGCTCAGGCAGCCTTCATTTTCGGAAACAATTTCTCCGCCGGCTTCAATTATTTTAGGATTCAAAAGAACAGTCAGTGATTTCGGGTTTTCACCGGAAGAAGGATCAAAAACGATTATGCTTTTGTTGCATCCTATCTGGGTTGATGCAAGGCCGACTCCCGGAGCGTTGTACATAGTCTCGATCATGTCATCTATCGTTTTATTAAGAGCGTCATCAATATTTACAACCGGTTTCGCTTTTTTCGTCAGGAATATATCCGGGTATGTAAGTATATCGAGCAGAGCCATAATTAAACTCCTTCTTTTACTTTTTCGTCTGAATTGCCTGTATATCCGATGCTTACCCCGGTTATCATTGCTGAAACAAGACCGGCTATGATTACAGGAACCATTTGTATCAAATGATTTATCAGGGTATAGCCAGCGGCATCCTTTGCGGAAACTCCGAAAAGAGACATTGCAAAAATACCGCCCGCTTCCCAGAGACCCCAGTATCCGGGGGCGGAAGGAAGAACTATAAAGAAGCAGACAATAATCATAACCGCCGTAAGTTCAGTGAATGAAAGACCGATTCCAGGACAGCCGAGGGAAAGAAGGTAATATGAAAGAGCGGTAAGGACCCAGACTGCCATGGTGTAGCAGGCGCATAGCAGTATTGTCCGGGGTCGTTTTATAAGTAAAAAACCGTTTGAAAAATTTTCCAGGACGCGCAGCGCCGGAAGGGAAATTGTATTTTCAATCTTCTTTTTTAAAGGCGGACCGGCGAAGAAGAAGATAAGAGGCAGTTTAATGATAATAAAACCCATGAATTTTCTGGTTTTACCAAAAAAAAGCAGGAAACTACCCGCGGCAAGTATTCCGCCCGTTACGGCGAGATTTTTACCGGCAGATGAAAGATCCGCGCTGTTTAACCGGTAGCCTCCGAAATCAACAGCAAGATCAGGATCAATCTTTATACCAGCTATTATGATTATGAAAAGAATGGAAAGTAAGACGATGTCGAATATCCGTTCAACGGCAACAGTGGCTATACCGGTCGAAAAAGGAACTTTTTCTTTTTTCATCAGGATGGCCGGCCTTGCCGCTTCTCCGATCCTTCCAGGGAGTATGCAGTTTAACATAAATCCTGTCATGAGTGGATGAAATGCCTGTGTAAAGCTTATTTTCCGGACAGGTTCAAGTATTGACTGCCATCTCAGCGCTCTCATGATAAACGATGAAAGGCTTACAGCGGCAGCTGGGATTATCCAGAAATAGTTTATGGAAGAAATGTAAACCGAGATTTCATCAAGGGGAATGTTTCTGAAGGCAAAGTATAATGCTGCAACAGAGATTGCGGTCCCGATGAAAAAGGAAATGGCTGTGTTTCTGTTCATTATCTTTTTTTCAGTTACGTAGACAATATCCTTCGCGCCTCATCAATATCTTTCTTTATCTGTCCGGAAAGCTCGCCGATATCTGCAAATTTCAGTTCATCCCTGATCCTTTTGATGAAATTTACCCTGATATTACGGCCGTATATGTTTTCGTTAAAATCAAGAAGATGAACTTCAACAGTAAAAATATTATCCTCAAATGTCGGGCTGTACCCGATGTTCGCTACACCCTTGTATCTGGATTTCATGAATTCGACGGTTACCGCATATACTCCTGTTTTGGGACAAAGTTCGTCATGCAGTTTTATATTAGCAGTAGGAAATCCAAGAAGTCTGCCTCCTCTGTTACGGCCGGTCATGACCGTTCCCCCTATCTGATAATAACGGCCAAGGAGCTGCTGCGCTTCGTCAACTTTGCCGGCTGTAACCAGCTCGCGTATTTTTGTGCTGCTGATACGGCCCTCAATATTGTTTGAAATCGGTATCCAGTCGGCTACTATTACTTCAAAGTCATATTCCTTTGCGCATTGCTTTAAAAATTCGAGATTTCCTTCACGGTCTTTTCCGAAAGTGTAATCTTTTCCGACTACAATCGCTTTCATCCCGATTCTTTTGACAAGAAGATCCCTTACAAAATCTATCGCCGGTATTGCTGCAAAATCAAGGGTGAAAGGAACGCAGATTAAAATGTCGATACCTGTTTTTTCAATAAGTTCCGTTTTCTGTTCGTGTACTGTAATCAGCGGCGGATTACCGTTTTTTTTTAACACTCTCACAGGATGAGGGTTAAATGTCATGGCTATCGAAGTTCCGTTTATAGCCTCCGCCTTTTCGATAACTTCATGGAAAAGAGCCTGATGTCCTATATGAACACCGTCAAAATTTCCTATCGTTATTACCGCTTTATCAAATGGTTTTGTAATTAATTCAAGGTTGTCTATATGTTTCATTATTTAATTTCCGGGAGCAAATATAATACGCTTGACAAAATATTAAAAAAAATTTAACTATCCTAACTCCAAATTTTAAGCAATCTTTTATTTGCGTGCCGAAGTGGCGGAACTGGTAGACGCGCTAGGTTCAGGGTCTAGTGGAGAGTTCTCCATCGGGGTTCAAGTCCCCGCTTCGGCACCACATATTATAAGCATGATAATTTCAGGTTCAACATCCGCATAATATTCCGTATTTTTTCTTCAGGAAGGATTGTAACCACGGTTTTATAATCATTCTTCCATGGCGGAGCGGACCATATGCGCGAAGCTGACATTTCCCAATGTTACAAATCTGACAAGCCTGGCTTTTTCACTTCCAAACGATTTTACAATGGCTTTTTCCGGATATCCTTTTTTACAAAGATCCTGAACTTTTCCGTAAATATCCTCTAAAAACGAAAGCTTTTTGGCCAGCCTTTTTTTCCCGTTTTTTTGTACCGGATTATGCGCGCAGAAAAGAGCGTCAAAATCATATCTAAGAATCATTTTGATGGAATCT
>JAUPLM010000174.1 GCA_030836965.1 Thermodesulfobacteriota bacterium
GAAACATCCTTGCAACAACGCCGGGTTTAGTAAATGGGTTGTCCAGTTCAGATGCTTTTATCCACGGAAGAGATCTCTGCTGCCCGCAGGTTGATGGGATTCCGAACGGCACAGGAGATCGTGCCCATCCTATCACACGATTTATAACTCCGATGATGAAAACAATAAGGGCCGCATAAGGTATGACAATCCCGAACAGGACCTGAAGACCTGCCGCCTCAACTCCAACATAGGCAAGCAGAAACATAAGAATTACCGCAACGAGTGAGAACATGTACTTTACATTCATTTAACATTACCTCGCTCTATGGCTCGAGACGGCTTTAAAGCGTCATATGAAACCTGACAGGCTTTCTATCCCAAGCCGTATTTGTTGAAAATGATTACTACTATAAAGGTTCCGGCTTGCCGCCAGAAAGCTCTTTAATCAAACCTGCTCGCTCAAACGCACAAAAAAACCTGTTCTTCTCTTCAGTAGCTTTTATCTGATATATTTTCTCTCTGCACTTCACATAAATATCGAAAGCCATTAATCCTATCAGATCAATTTTCTGATCAAGCAGTGCCAGATCAGCTACAATCAGGTGATCATTAAAATCGCATTTATTAAGATGTTCTCTGATTATTTTTTTTAAAGAAAAGACAAATGAAGTTGCTTTTGAGGGTGTGAAATCCTGAACGGCTCTTATTCTTATTATGGGATCGAGAAATGAATTTATTTTATCACGATTCATTTCTCCGAGCAGTTCATCCATAAGTACAAAGAGGCTTTTTTGCGTAGTCACTCCAACCGGATTTGAAAAGGGATCTTTCTGTCTTTTGATAAATCCGGCAGTGTCGGCAGGATAGGTCTCTGCAACGGCATCAAACCATTTATCAATAATAGCTGTTTTTTTTTGAGCTAACAGCTCTTCCAGTCGCATATTTAAGGCACTCTTTACAATTTAAGCCAGAAAATATAAATATTTAGACAGCTGAAATGTAACTTCTCGTTTGAAGAGATGTCTATAATCAAGTTGTAAATTCATGTCAAGAATAAAAGAAAAAATTCTCAGGTAACAATTGTTGCTTAGGGAATTGTTGAAAATTTTTTCGATTAAATATATAAGAAGTTTTTTTCAAGCTGTTTTTCATAAAACCGCTTTTGATAGAATATTTTTTTGGAGGTAATATGCCTGTTTATAAAAACAGCTTCAATACTAAAGCTTCTTTTTGTACCGGTAATCAAACTTTTACATATTTCAGTCTCAACAAGCTGGCTGATGCAGGATTCAGCAATATAGCAAAAATACCTTTCTGCATCAGAATCCTTCTCGAAAATCTTTTAAGAAATGAAGACGGACTTCTGTTTACCTCAAATGACATTGTAAATATCGCTTCATGGAATCCCGATAAAGCAAACGGTGAAATACCTTTTTTACCAGCACGTGTATTACTGCAAGATTTCACAGGGGTTCCTGCGATTGTCGATCTTGCAGCCATGCGCGATGCGGCAAAGCGGCTATACGGAGATCCTTTAATAATAAATCCTCTCATACCGGCCGAATTGGTTATCGATCACTCCGTCCAGGTAGACTCATATGGCAAAGATTCTTCGCTTAAAGAAAATGTCGATCATGAATTCAGGCGTAATTCAGAACGATATACGCTTTTAAGATGGGGGCAGAAGAATTTTGACAACTTCAAAGTCGTACCGCCGGAAACAGGAATTTGCCACCAGATTAACCTTGAACGTCTCGCAAGCGTTGTATTCACAAAAGAGATAGACGGTGTAAAAACAGCTTTTCCGGACACACTGGTCGGCCTTGATTCCCATACAACAATGATAAACGGGATAGGCGTTTTAGGATGGGGAGTTGGCGGAATAGAAGCTGAAGCCGTTATGCTGGGAAGGCCTTACTATCTTCTTACTCCGAAGGTTCTGGGCTTGGGTCTGAAAGGAAGGCTTCCCGATGGAACTACAGCAACCGACCTCGTGCTCCATATAACAGAACTTTTGAGAAAAAGAGGTGTTGTGGGAAAATTTGTCGAATTCTGCGGAGAAGGATTATCAAGCCTCAGCGTAGAGGATAGGGCAACCATTGCAAACATGGCCCCTGAATATGGAGCAACAATGGGATTTTTTCCTGTAGATGCTCTGACATTAAAATATCTGCATCTCTCTGGCCGCCCCAAAGAAGTTGTTTCACTTGTTGAACGATATACAAAAGAACAGGGCCTTTTTCGTGAAAACAACAATGAATATCCGTTATTTACTGACTATATTGAATTTGACATGAGCATTGTTGATCCATGTATTGCAGGCCCCAACAGACCTCAGGAACGATTATCTCTTTTTCAGGTCAAAGAAGTGTTCATAGAAGCAGCAAAAGAAGCATGTAAACTTGATGAACAGCCTGCTCAAGTCTCTCTTAATGATAAAATCAGATGGGAACAGGAAGGCGGTTTTGCTGAAAAGCAGGATGCCGATTCTGAAACCGGAATATGTCATGATGTCATCAACGACCAGATCAATATAGATATTGATCTGGTTTCGGGCAATTTAAACCACGGGGCCGTTGTCATAGCCGCAATAACAAGTTGCACAAACACCTCCAATCCTTCAGTTCTTATCGGAGCCGGTCTTCTGGCAAAAAAAGCTTTTTCTCTTGGTCTTTCGGTTAAACCCTGGGTTAAAACGAGTTTTACTCCCGGTTCGAAAGTAGCTACTCATTATCTTGAAAAATCAGGACTGCTGAGTTATCTGAAAGAACTTAAATTTAATGTTGTTGCATATGGATGCTCTACCTGCATAGGAAACAGCGGCCCCCTGCACGAGTCAGTGGCAACTGCGATAAAAGAACATGGTCATGTTGTGGCTTCAGTATTAAGCGGCAACCGCAACTTCGAAGGAAGAATTTCTCCCCTTACCCGGGCCAACTTTCTCGCTTCTCCCCCCCTTGTGGTGGCGTATGCCATAGCAGGAAAAATCGATATCGACTTCAAGACCGAGCCTCTTGGATTTGACCGTAATGGCAAACCGGTCTTTCTTGGTGATATATGGCCATCTTCGGAAGAAATCAGAACAGCTCTCGAAACTCTTTTGATCCCCGAGATGTTTGAAAATGTATATTCCACTCTGTTTGAAGGTTCCGAACAATGGGAATCTCTTCCCGTTCCTGAAAGTGCTATTTATAACTGGGATGCTGAATCCACATATATAAAAAATCCGCCTTTTTTTGATGAAATAACATCAAGTGTTCCAAAACCGGAGGAGATTAAAAATGCAAGAGTAATTGCCCTTCTGGGCAATATGGTTACAACAGACGATATATCTCCGGCCGGTTCTATCCCTGAAGAAAGCCCGGCCGGAAAATATCTTATATACAAAGGAATAGAGCCGGAAGAATTCAATTCCTACGGTTCCCGCCGGGGAAATCACGAAGTGATGATGCGCGGCACTTTTGGAAATATCCGTATAAAAAACAGGCTCGTGCCTAATATTACAGGCGGATGGACGCTTGTGCTGCCAGAAGGAAATATCATGTCAATATATGATGCTTCAATGCACTATAAAAGCTCCGGAATTCCTCTGATTGTGATTGCCGGCCGGGAATACGGTACTGGAAGTTCGCGTGACTGGGCTGCAAAAGGTACGTCGCTTCTTGGAATTAAAGCTGTAATTGCTGAAAGTTTTGAAAGAATCCACCGAAGCAACTTAATCTGCATGGGGGTTTTGCCCCTTCAATTTGAAAAGGGTGCCAATCAGGAAACCCTTAATCTGGACGGAACCGAAGTTTATGATATCACTGGTCTAGAAAAAGATCTTTACCCACAAAAGAAACTAACGGTTTTTGTTAAGCGAAAAGATGGCAGTAAAACACGTTTCAGCGCTATGGCCAGAATTGATTCCCAGGC
>JAUPLM010000175.1 GCA_030836965.1 Thermodesulfobacteriota bacterium
AGGTTTCACAAATTTTAAGAAAAGAATATCTATGAGGAATTGATTATGACCAGCGAGAAAAAATGTTTTTCAGGCGCGAAACGCTACGTTCTGGATGATGAGCTTGCCAAGATAGTAAATATTTCCATGGCTCTTGAGATGCCGCTCCTTCTGAAAGGAGAACCGGGCACGGGGAAAACAATGCTTGCCCATGCCATTGCGGAAAATCTCGGCATGCCTCTCATCGTTCTCAATGTGAAGTCAAGCATGAAGCTGATTGATGCCCTGTACCAGTATGATACGCTCACACGCCTGAACGACAGCCGTTTCGGGGATTCAAAGAGGGATGTCAGCGATATAGAAGACTATATCAAGATGGGTAAAATCGGACAGGCATTCACGGCATGTGAAAGAACAATTCTTTTAATAGACGAGATAGATAAGGCGGATACCGATTTCCAGGACGACATGCTCGATGTCCTGGACCAGATGGAGTTTGACATAATCGAAATAGACAAGACGGTAAGCGCGATAAACAGGCCGGTCATTATAATAACATCGAATGCCAAGAAAGACCTTTCCGACCCGTTTCTCGGAAGGTGCAATTTTCACCACATAGCCTTCCCCGATCCTAAAATGATGCGCAGGATTATAAGGGTCCATTTTCCGGATATTGATTCCGAACTGATGGAGAGCGCGGTCAATGTTTTTTACAAGCTCAGGGAACTGGACGGCATTGAAAAACGTCCCGCAACGCGGGAACTCGTAAACTGGTTAAGAGCCCTGAAATCGGATCCGGATTTCAAGATAAAGGATTTTGGAAAGGGCGATATACCGTACCTCGGTGTTCTGTTTAAAAAGAGCCAGGATTATGAGAGAGCGGTTAATACCGTGAACCGCAGGAAGCTTGTATAAAACAGGAGCCGGAAGTCAGAAAGTACCGAACATCGAACATCGAATATCGAAAAAAAAGCGAAGTGCGAAATTCGAAGTACAGCTTCTAAGACCACAAACCAGAAACCAGAAACCATAAACCAGAGACCAATACCATAAATGTTTGTCGGATTTTTCTATAAATTAAAAGAAGCGGGCATTCCTGTCAGCCCGACATCCTTTCTTACGCTTCATAAGGCGCTGAGCCTGGGACTTGTATTATCTCTTGATGATTTTTACACGGCCTCCCGCGCTCTTCTTGTAAAGAGTGAGAGATATTTTGATCTTTTCGACCAGGTTTTTGCGCATCATTTTGAAGGCGCTGAAATGCCTGATTATGAGGGTGTCGAGCTAGATGAACTGGCAAGATCATTGCTTGAATCATGGCTCAAAGACCCTAAAACCCTTGCTGCTGCTCTTGGTCTCGACGAGTCTGAGATCGCAAAGATGACTCCGGATGAACTGATCGAATATTTCAAAGAGCGTCTTAAAGACCAGAAGGAGCGTCATGACGGAGGAGGCAAATGGATCGGAACCGGAGGCACTTCGCCTGTGGGGCATTCCGGAAATCATCCCGGGGGCATGCGTGTAGGCGGTAGTTCACGGAACAGGTCGGCGGTTAAAGTCGCAATGGAAAGAAGATACAGGGATTATTCGCTGGATGGTCCGCTCACCCAGGCAATGGTCGGTGAAGCTTTGAAGAGGCTCAGAAATATGATCCCCGCGGGCCCGAAGAACAGAGTAAATGTGGATAAGACCATATACCAGACCATGAAAAATGCGGGCGAAATCGAGATAGTTTTTGACAGGATTTTAAAAGACCGCCTGAAGGTCATAATTGCCATAGACAACGGGGGATGGTCCATGGATCCCTATGTCCTTGTTGTTCAGACTCTTTTTGATTACGCGAGGGCGCAGTTCAAGGATTTAAAGACCTTTTTTTTCCACAACACGGTTTACGGCACTCTCTGGCAGGATCCGGCAAGATATAAAAAGCCGCAGAAAATAGAAGAATTCGCCAGGTTCGATCCTGAAACGAGGCTTGTGCTGGTGGGAGATGCCAGCATGGCACCCTACGAGCTCATGGCTTCCGACGGTTCCATACATATAGAGGAGAGGAGCGGGAAACCGAGCATCGAGTGCCTCAAGTTTCTTTCAAGAAATTTTCGCCACTCGGTCTGGCTCAACCCCATGCAGTCAAACATGTGGGGGTACACGCAGACCATCTCCGCGATAGGACGCATTTTCCCGATGTACGAACTTTCAATAGACGGGCTTGAGAAAGCGGTTGCCCATCTCATGGCCAAATAGTTAAAGATTTAACGCATGCCTGCAAGGCTTTTAGCCAGACCCGGCAGCCGCCCGAGGACATCCTCTTCCTCTCCTTTTGAAAATTTTGTTGACGCCATACCGAGAGTGGCGAATGTTTCCACATCTATCCTTTTTGCCTGTAAAAAATATGTCTTTCCAAGGATTCCAAGGCTTCCTGTCACCACCTGGTTCGCGGCAAGCCCCTTTCCTGTTTTAACGGCCTGTTTTTCATCTATGAGGCCGCTCTGCTGAAGAGCCATTTCCCGATTAACATCGAGCAGGTTTTCCCTGTTAACAAGTATGAATTTATTTAAAAGAAAAAGCTCTTCCCTGAGAACCTCGGTTATTATCAGAGCAACCGTCCTATATTGTTCAGGAGCATTAAGATCGCAGATGACAAGTTTGTCCATACCTTTGTCCTGATGCCGCGGCTTTTCCTGTGCCGTGTCCGGAATATTTATCTTTTCACCGATTTCGGGTACAGCTTTCGGGATTGGTATAACCGGTTCAGGTTCAGGAGGAGTAACCGGTTTTTCATGAACCGCGGGAGGGGTCTGAGAAACAGCTTTGGGCGCTTTCCCGGTTACCGGCGGTTCCGATTTTGGCAATACCGCAATCGGTTCAGGTTCAGGAGCGGCTGCAATCAGTTCAGGTTCAGGAACGGCAGAAATAGGTTCAGGTTCGGGAGAAGTAACCGGTTTTACGGTAACCTGAGGCAGAATCTGAGGTTTTTTTACGGGTTCCGCAACAATCTTTGTGTCCTGCAGGTACAACTTTTCGCTCTTCATGATCGCGGTTCCAAACATGTCGTTCTTTGCGCTCAGAAAAACGGTTTGGTATAACTTCTTGATTATTACCGACATCGTGCTATTGCTTGCTCTGTCAAATCGGTCCAGCTTTGCACTTGCTTCATAAAGTTTTCCGGAGCCCGTGTTTATCAGATTTACTGTGAAATATTGATCGATACCTGCCACTTTATCCGGTTCCGCTCTCCGCTCGATTACAAAAACATATTCGGCATGAAGAGCTTTTCCGATTTCTCTTGAAAGAGCCCGTTTGTTTTTTGTCATTTCAATGTAAGACGGGTTTTCTTCCCCGATCACCATCCTGACATCCTGTTCAGTTACAACTTCATAAATGCCTGTCTCATTGAGATATCGTTCAATTCCTTCTATCTGTCTTGCAACGAAAGCTTTATGAAAAGAGTCCCAATGTCCGGCTCCGCCTTTAAACGGAAAGGGGGCGGATATGGCCTGTACATAAACCCTCAGTTTTGCCGTGGGCGGAGGGGCGGGGATTGTTTTAAGCCGGACTCCGGCACAGGAATTCAGGAGCAATAAAGAGATTACGGTCAGGATAGACGCGAAAAGTCTTAAATAAAGATTTTTCATAAGAGAACCTCTATTCAGTCTCTGCGGTGATTTGTTACCGGGTCAATTTTGCCGTAATTTCAGCAACATGTTTTCCCTGAAAACGGGCCGCATCAAGCTCATTCCGGCTGGGCATCCTTTCGCCTTCTCCTCCTGCGATAGTTGACGCTCCGTAGGGAGAGCCGCCGGTAATTTCATCAATGCGCATCTGCCCCGCGAAGGCATAAGGCAACCCGACTATTATCATGCCCTGATGCAGAAGCGTGATATGAAAAGAAAGAATCGTCGATTCCTGGCCTCCGTGCTGTGTCGCGCTGCTTGTAAAGACGCTTCCCACTTTTCCGACAAGAGCCCCTTTCGCCCAGAGCCCTCCGGTCGAATCAAGGAACTGGCGCATTTGTCCGCACATGTTTCCGAAACGCGTGGGTGTTCCGAAAATGATGGCATCAGATGCGGCAAGATCTTCAACTTTGCAAACCGGGATACGCGCAAAGCTTTTCTGTGTATCAAGAGCGCCCATCTTCCCGAGAATCTCTTCAGAGAGTGTTTCAGGGACACGGTAAAGATTTACATCCGCTCCTTTTACTTGGCCGGCGCCTTCCTTCATCGCCTCCGCCATTTTATAAACATGACCATACATCGAATAGTAAACGATTGAAATCTTCATCACGGACCTCCTTTTTTGGTGAATCTGTTTCGTTTCATTACTGTACGATATCAAACAGTCTGCATGTGTTTTCAAAGATTCTGGCTGATATGGTTTCAGGATCTTCTTTTTTTATTTCAGCCAGCTTCAAAAGAACCGATTTTACAAAAGCCGGTTCGTTGCGCCGGGTTTGATTTTTTTCAGGAGCGGGTGTGAGATAAGGCGCATCGGTTTCAATTAACAGGCGGTCATCCGGAATCATTGGAATCAGATTTCTCAGCTCTTCGCCCCGGCTCATGATCGTCACTATGCCGGTTATACCTATGCAGAGTCCGAGATCAAGGTATTCCTCAAGCTCTTTTATAGTTCCGCTGAAGCAATGCATAACACCCTTTATTTCATCTTTTTCATGAGCTTTGAGAATTTCGAGGAATCTTCCGTTGCTCTCTCTCTCGTGAAATATCAGAGGCAATCCGAGGTCAAACGCGGTTTCAAGCTGCTTTATGAACCATTTCTCCTGATCCTCTCTTGGGGAGAACATGCGGTTAAAATCAAGTCCTGTTTCACCCCAAGCTTTGACCTTCCTGTTTTCGGAAATATCTCTTAAAAAGTTCAGGGTATCATCGCTGCACTCTTTCGAATCATGAGGGTGGACTCCAACCGAAGCGAAAAAGCCGGGGTTTGCTTCAGCCAGTTTTACCGCTTTGACGGAACTTTTCAAGTCGATTCCAACAAGCATTATTTTGCAAACGCCTGCATTTTTAGCTCTTTTTACGACCGAATCGAAATCCTTATCGTATGCCCGGTCATCCAGATGACAGTGGCTGTCAAACAATTTCATTGGTTGCACCTGATTTGAGGCTTTTTTGCGGGTTCATAAATATTTAACAAATGTAATATAAAGGCATAAAGAATTTAGCACTTAAAAATGATATTTTCAACGTCAACTTAAGCGGAATGACTTTTTACGTAGCCGTATTATTTTAAAGTTGATTTAATGAATATTATATGTTTGGCTGATAAGCCTTATTTCGGGCATAAATTGGCAGGAAACAATCAACTGCCGTATAAATATAATAATTTTTTACCGGAGGTCATAAGATGTTTAAAATTGTTAAACGTGAAGAGATGGCTGGGGGCACCGTGATTCTGAATGAGATCGAAGCGCCTTTGATTGCCCAGAAAGCAAAGCCGGGCCAGTTTGTGATCATTAAGGCCAATGAAACAGGAGAGAGGATTCCGCTTACCATGGCCGATACCGACCCGAAAAAAGGAACGATAACCGTAATTTACATGGTTGTCGGAAAATCGACCGCTCTTTTCAAGACGCTTAAAGTGGGTGAAGGCTACCAGGATGTCATAGGGCCCCTTGGAAAGCCGACGCATATTGAAAAGCTCGGAACGGTTGTTTGCGTGGGAGGCGGAACAGGTGTCGCGGTTCTCCATCCGATTACAAGGGCGCTTAAAGAGGCCGGGAACCACGTGATAGGAATTATTGGGGCCAGGAATAAGGGGCTTCTTATTCTTGAAGACCAGATGAGGGCCGCTTCAAGCGAGCTTCATGTATGTACCGACGACGGATCATACGGGCATCACGGATTTGTTACCGAGATCGGAAGAGCACA
>JAUPLM010000176.1 GCA_030836965.1 Thermodesulfobacteriota bacterium
GCGAAGAATAAGTCCAAAAAGAATGAGCATCAGACCCGAGTAAAGGGAAGAGAACATAACGGAATAGGCTAGCGGAAATGCAGCAAAAGTAACTCCGCCGGCTGTAATAAGCCAGACCTCATTTCCGTCCCACAATGGGCCTATGGAATTGATCATCAAACGCTTTTCGGACTCGGTTTTCCCTAAAAAGGGATACAGGATGCCGATACCGAAATCAAATCCGTCAGTCATAAAATAAACAGCCCAGAGCAAACCCCAGAGTAAAAACCAAATTGTCTGAAGATCCATTATGCCTCCAAATAACCTTTAATGTCCGTCTGTTTCCTTGATACTTTACATAACACTATGTTTAACCGGGCCGGGACTGAATAAACACAGCCGGCATGCTGATGAACCTTGCGGGCCGACCGGCTTATAAAACAGGATTCTTTTTAGCATTTTTTATGATCAGATAAAATCCTGCCATCCCCAAAATCCCATAAACAAGTATAAAAGCTATAAGAGAAAGAAGAACCTGTGAAGAAGCAACCGGCGATACCGCGTCTGATGTTTTCATTATGCCATATACTATCCACGGCTGCCTGCCTACTTCCGCCAGTATCCATCCTAGTTCAGTTGCAATATACGGCAGAGGAATGGAGAAAAACATAATTATTAAATATAAACGGTTCTCAGCAAGCCTGTTTCGTTTAAACCAGCCATAACCCGTAATAAAAACGAAATAAAGGCCAAGCCCCACCATGCCTTTAAATGCCATGGAAGTAATGAATACCGGAGGTCTTTCATCTTTCGGAAAATCTTTAAGTCCTTTTACTTCCGCATTTATATCTTTATATGCAAGAAAACTTAAAAGACCCGGCATTGCTCCGATTTGTATCATATTTCTTTCATTCTCTTCATCCGGAAAAGCAAACAGATAAACAGGCGCCCTCCGGGTTGTCTCCCATAAAGATTCCATGGCAGCAAGTTTTGCGGGTTGCTTTTCAGAAACATCAGAACCGTGAAAATCGCCTTCAATCACGATAAACAGTGAACAAATCAGTCCGAAGAGCAGGGCGGTTTTAAAGGATTTCGAAAAAGATTCCACATTCTGTTTTTTAAGTATGTGATATGCGCTTACACCCATGATAAAAAAGGAGCTTATTATGTAGGCTGCGCTGATTGTATGAAAAAACTGAAGAAAAGCAAATTTCTGAAACACTACTGCGGAGAAATCAGCCAGTTCGGCTCGTCCGTTCCTTATTATATAGCCTACCGGATGCTGCATCCATGAGTTTGCAATAATTATCCATGCGGCAGAAAGCGTGGAGGCGCCTGCAATAAGCCACATAACTAAAGCGTGAGCTTTCGGTGAGAGTTTTCTCCAACCAAAAACCCAGACGCCTATGAGAGTCGATTCAAGAAAAAAGGCTGCCGAGGCTTCTATGGCAAGAAGGGCTCCGAAAATATCTCCCACAAAAGCCGAGTAGCGCGCCCAGTTTGTCCCGAACTGGAACTCGAGGGTTATTCCTGTGACTATTCCAAGGGCAAAATTGATAAGAAACAGCTTTCCCCAGAATTTAGTCATGGAAAGGTATTGCTTGTCACCGGTTCTGGCGTACTTTGTTTCCATTATTGCAATAAAAATAGATAGTCCCAGAGTCAACGGAACAAACAGAAAATGGAACATGGTGGCTGTTGCAAACTGCAGGCGTGATAGCATTACTAAATCCATGAGCGCCTCCTGATAGCTGATTTTTAAGCTTTGCCCTCAAGGGTGCATTGTGTAAAATCGATATCTTTTCCACAGGTATTACATTTGCGTTTTTTATCAAACTCATCAGAAAAAATTTCGATCTTTTTCCCGCATGAAGGACATTTGCACATAAAGGACTCAAGGTGTTTGAATTGCTGATATCCAGGACAGTGCTGGGGTGTAGACATAGTCTCCTCCGTATTATTAAAGATTAAAATTCTTACAGGCCGAGTTTTTTTGCCAATTCGCGGCCGTAATCCTGTGCCATCTTTATTCCGCCGCCCAGAGAGCTTGATTTTAACCTCAGAGAGCTGTTTACCATATCCATCTTATAAACATTTTTCATGGTATCGAAGATACGGTCCGGCGCTTCGCCGCTCCATCCGAAAGCACCGAAAGAGCCGCCCGCTTTTCCTGCAAGACCGGCTTTTTCGGCAAGAAACAGAAAGGTTTTCATGCCCTGCATCATCTCCCCATGATATGTAGCCGATCCGAACACATATGCATCATACCCGTTAAGAGCGCTTTCGCTTTTTATTTCATTGGCATTGACAACAGAAACATCGGCGCCTGAAAAACGGAGACCTTCACTAATCAGTTCGGCTATTTGTCTGGTTTCACCCGTTCTTGTTGCAAAAACAATAAGCGCTTTCGACATGAAAAATACCTCTTTTATAAACCTTCGCACAACATATTTCCATGTACCATGCCTGGATTTTGGACGGTTCCTATAAGTCCCCATACCATGACACGGTTAAGGCGAGTCCGTCAAAGTGTTCCGCTATTATTTAATTCTCGGATCAATTCCTTCAATTATACAATCCGGGGTATAGCATGTGTTATCGAGAAATTCACACTTTTCCCTGCACGACGGACATTGATCCGGCGGCGCTTCGGCTTCTAGCGTATAACCGCAATTCTTACATTTCCAGCTTGACATAATGTTACCCCCTTTAAGCTTTCCACAGCCCATGAATGTTGCAATATTCGCGAGCGGTAACCTCCTTGGCATCTACAGTAAAAAAGGCTTCAGGAGCCTGCCCCGGATTCAAAAACTGACGGTAAGCCTTTCCGTCTGCAATTAATTCGATCCACTCTATATAATGTTTTTCTTCCATGGGATGGGCAACGCTTCCGACTTTGACCTTAATTCCTCCTGATATTTTTTCCAGCACAGGAACATGCTTTTCTTTTGAAGCATCAACGGTGTTTTCAATCATAAGTTTCATGGGTTTTCCGCAACATACAAGCTGCCCTATGCCCCCGTCCAAAACCTCCACGATATTCCCGCATACTTCACATTTATAAATTTCAAGTCTTTTTGCCATGTTAGCTCCTTTCCATATAGATATGATGTTATTGTTAAGATGTGTTTATGGATTTAGTTTAAACAGCTCAAAAATAAATAATTACCTCCAAGCAGTTAAAAATGTTCTTTTGGATGAGCGCATGCAGGGAATGATTAAGAAGCTTCTTTTCCGGCTATTTTGCCATAAGTTTGTGCCTTATATCGGCCTCAATTATTATCCTCCGTAAATTGGTAATGATCAATTACATTTCTGATAATAATTCCTCTTAATTTCTTTGCAAGCAATTTTTTGAAAAATGGGTCTTACAGAAATTAATTCGGCAAAAGAGAATGCTGCATATCCCAAAAAATTTGAAATTGTTCGGGTTAGGTACTAAACAGTTATCTTTTCGTGTTAAAAAACATTTTATAATTTCTCTTTACTTTGTATCATGAAGGTAATTATATTGCAATAAATTGTGATTTTCCGGATGGTCAGTAAGTTTGTTAAGATAAAGAATATACTCTGGTAATATGTTATATTATTAAAGGAGGATGCCATGAGCTTCGGATCATTTGAGGAACTTGTAAATTATGCAATTGAAAAAGAAAAGGAAGCCGCTTCATTCTATGAGGAGGTTGCCGGCCAGGAAATTTTTTCAGGTTCGAAAGATATGCTTAATGATTTTGCCAAAGAAGAAAGAAAGCACCAGAAAATGCTTGAAGGCATATTATCTGATAAGGGAAAGCTTTCTGAATACAAGCTTGAATGGATTCCGGATATGAAACGGAGCAATTACCTGGTTGAAATGAAATATCAAAAGGGTATGCATTACAGGGATATATTGCTGATTGCCATGAAGCGTGAAGAAAAAGCCCTCGCATTTTATAATGATGCGGCTCGTGAAAACAATAACAAGGATCAAGTTAAGATATTCAGAATTCTAGCCCAGGAGGAAGCCAAGCATAAACTCGGGCTTGAAAAATTATATGATGACTATATGGCAAAACAGGGAGATTAAGCACCTATTCTATCCCGGCGCGCTGAAGACGCAGACTGTTCCCCACTACTGAAATACTGCTGAAAGCCATTGCGCCCGCTGCTAGTATCGGATGCAGCTGACGCAAGAAACCAGGAAAGAAATCAAACGGCTGCAGGATTCCGGCTGCAACCGGGATAAGTATTATATTGTAAAAAAAAGCCCAGAAGAGATTCTGTTTTATTGTCCTCATTGTGGCCCTGCTCAGCTTTACGGCCTTTGGCACCCCAAGCAGATTTCCACCTGAAAGTATAATGTCAGCCGTTTCAATAGCAACATCCGTGCCTGTTCCTATGGCGATTCCTATATCGGCCTGGGCAAGGGCAGGCGCGTCGTTGATACCGTCTCCAACCATGCCCACCATCTTTCTCTCTTCCTGAAGCTCTTTTACTTTAAGGGATTTTTCATCCGGTTTAACTTCGGCAAAAACCTTGTGTATATTTACATTTGATGCGATTGTTTCCGCTGTCATGAGATTGTCGCCGGTGAGCATAATCACATCTATATTCTGCTCCTGTAGTTGCCTGACCGCTTCAGCGGACTCTGTCTTAACCTGGTCCGCCGCGGATATCAATCCGAATAATTCACTTCCCACAGCAACCAGCATAACTGTTTTACTCTCCGACTGAAGCTGGCGGATTTTATCTTCTGCCTTTTCAATGTTCACTCCCAGAGTTTTAAACCACCCGGGTTTACCCACCATGGCGATTTTTCCATTAATGCCTGCCTCCACCCCGAGGCCTCCCAGTGCCCTGAATCCTTTCGGCTCATAGAGTTCAATCCCTCTCTGCTTTGCTTCGTTGACAATTGCTTTTCCTATTGGATGTTCGGATCCTTTTTCAACTGATGCTGCTATTTGAAGCAGCTCTTTATCGCTTTTGCACGCATATTCAAAAGTCAGTATATCTGTAACTGCGGGTTTTCCTGTTGTTATGGTTCCTGTCTTGTCTAAAACGACAGTATCAAGCATTGAAGCCATCTCAAGCGCTTTGCTGTTTTTAAAGAGAATTCCGTTTTCAGCCCCCTTTCCGGTTCCGGCCATTATTGCCGTCGGTGTCGCAAGTCCAAGGGCGCAGGGGCAGGCAATAACAAGCACGGCCACAAACCTTATCATCGCCGGTATGAAATCGCCCCCGGCCCACCACCATATTACAAAGGTTATCAATGCTGATACGAGTACAAAAGGGACAAAAACTGCTGCAACACGGTCTGCAACAGCCTGAATCGGCGCCTTGCTGCCCTGCGCTTCCTGCACAAGACGTATTATCTGGGACAGAGCTGTTTCCTTTCCGACTCTTGTCGCCCTGAACTTCAGCAAACCTTCAACATTGATTGTTCCTCCTGTAACCATGCTGCCATTGAGCTTGTCTACCGGCATCGGTTCGCCGGTAAGCATCGATTCATCAACAGACGAAGCACCCTCCGTTACAATACCGTCAACCGGAATTTTTTCTCCGGGTCTTACAACAAGAGTATCTCCTGCTTTAACTGCGGCCAGCGAAATTATCTTTTCCTCTCCATCCGCGAGTATTGTTGCGGTTTTAGGTGAAAGCCCCATCAGTTTTCTTATAGCTCCGCCGGTTTTACCCTTTGTACGTGATTCGAGCATTTTACCCAGTTTTATAAGAGTGATAATTACGGCGGATGTTTCAAAATAGACATGTCCGTTGGGAACAGGAAAGATGAGAGCCGAGAACGAATAGAAGTAAGCAACAGATGACCCCATTGCCACAAGCACATCCATGTTCGCGCTTTTATTTTTAAGGCTTTTGTATCCACCCACATAATAGTCCCACCCGGTGTAAAACTGAACCGGAGTCGCAAGAGCAAAAAAGAACCAGTTTACCCACGAGGCATGGCTCCACATCCCGATCAGATGAAAATCCCGCGCCATGCTTATAATAAAAAGAGGGATTGTAAAAAGAAGCCCTGTAAAAAATTTCATTGTCTGGTTTTTTATTTCGGCATTGCGGGCTTCTAGTTCATAGTCTTTTTCATCGGATGATATATCAGGAAGTATTGATCCGTAGCCGGCCTTTTTTATTGAAGAGATAATATCTTCGACAGAAGATATGGTGGAAATATATTCAACAATAACATGTTCCGTAGCAAAATTTACGTCAGCCTTCAGGACTCCCGGAACTTTTCGGTTTAAGGCCCGTTCAATGTTCATAGCACAGTTAGCGCACGTCATCCCTGTGACCGGAAGTTCTATTTTGCTTGTAATAACCCTGTAACCGAGACTGTTGATCTTGTCTGTAATATCCCTTAATGATAACTTTTCGTTTTCATATGTTACCGAAACCTGCTCGGAAGCAAAACTTACCGACACATCTTTTATGCCAATTGTTTTTTTTAATCCTCTTTCGATGTTAGCTGCACAGTTTGCGCAGGTCATCCCGGCAACAGGCAAAACAAGCTTCTGCTCTGGCATAACATTTATGTCCTTATGTTGAACCGAAACAGCTATCGCGTTTACGGCTGTTTTCGGCGGGGTTAGCGAACGAAATAAAAAATGGACTCTGATCTATACGGCCGTATCCGCCTCCGGCGTACTACTGCCGGCAGAGGAGAATACAATAACTATATTAACCGCCTCAGTGAAAAATCACAAAGTATCACTGTGCCGGATAGTTGATCTGCTTTAAAGTGTTTAATATTTTATCGAGTGTTGCGGGCATCTCCCATTCCACTGTTATGGTTTTGCTTTGGGGATCGCCTTCAACCTTTTTTACGCCAGCAAGTTCAGATAATTCGTTTTTTATAGCCAATACACAGTGGCTGCATGATATGGCCGGTATGATGAAATTCTTTTTTTCCATATGTTACCTCCGTGTCTAATATTTAAATCGAAACAGCAAACGCATTCCAAGTATAAAACTATTTCTTTCTGGTAAAAACATATTTTTCCAGAATCTCAAAAACATGCTCTCTTTTTATGGGCTTTGTCACATAATCATTCATTCCTGCTTCCAGACACTTGTCCCTGTAGCCTTTGATGGCATGGGCAGTCATCGCAATAATCGGAATATCCGTAAATCCTTTTGTTCTTATTATCTTCGTGGCTTCCATACCGTCCATCACCGGCATCTGAACATCCATGAATATCAGATCGAAATCATCGGGAGATACCGAATATTTTTCAACTGCTCCTGCGCCGTTTTCTGCAATTTCAACCTGATAGCCTGCCTTGACAAGCATCATGCCGGCAAGCTTCTGGTTGACAGGGTTATCTTCGGCAAGAAGTATTCTGATAGAACGCTTGAGCTCTTCTTTTAATGAATACTGAGTCATTATTTTATGCTCTGTTGCCGAATCATCGGTTTTTCCTCCTTTTTTCAATGCCATAACTCTTTCCATCATCTGAAAAAGCTTATCCCGTCTGATAGGTTTACTGAGAAACCCGTCAAATCCGGCTCTTTCACATTTTTTTGCATCACGCTCTACAAGAGATGAGAGAGCGATTACTGAAAGTCCTGAAAATTTCTCACCGGCCTCGCGGATATTTTGAACAACTTCATATCCGCTGATTCCGGGCATCTGAATATCGCTTAAAAAAAGATCAAAAAATTCCTTTGATGCGGATGCCTTTTCCAAAGCCGGTAAAACATTATTTCCGTTCATCAACAGGACAACCTGCATGCCGGCTGATTCCAGAACATGTTTTAGAATATCCAGATTGGCCCTGTTGTCGTCTAATATAAGGACTCTTTTGCCTGCAAGAGAGATGGGGGCGACTCGTTTTGACATTTTGGCTTCCGCTTTTTTAAACCATGCCGTAAAATGAAATACGCTCCCTCTTCCTGGTCTGCTCTCTACCCACACATCTCCGCCCATCAGGTTCGATATTTTTTTGCATATAGACAAACCGAGTCCTGTTCCACCGTATTTACGCGTAACAGAACCATCCGCCTGCCTGAACGGTTCAAAAATAACGGATAATTTGTCTTCAGGGATACCTATGCCTGTATCCCTTATGGCAGCATGAAGTTTTATGAGCTGATCTTTTTCTTCTTCAATATCAAGAGAAAGTTCAATTTCGCCCGATTCGGTAAATTTCGGCGCATTCCCCATAAGATTGGTCAGAACCTGCCTGAAACGGAGAGGATCCCCTTTGACGTGGGAGCACAGATTGTCTCCTATATGACAGAGTATCTCTACCTGTTTAACACCTATTTTCGGTTTTATCAGCTCGCATACGTCATATGCGATAAGCTCCGGATCAAAATCTATCTCTTCGATATCTATCTCTCCGGCCTCTATCTTTGAGAAATCAAGAATTTGATTTACAAGGGCAAGAAGAGCCTCACCGCTTTTCTTTATCATTCCTGCAAGATCGACCTGAGCTTCTGTCAGGCTGGAATCAAGAAGCATATCCGTAAAGCCGATCACTCCGTTTAACGGCGTCCTTATCTCATGGCTCATATTTGCCAAAAATTCACTTTTTGCGATGTTTGCCGCTTCGGCGGCTTCTTTAGCCTTTTTAATCTCTTCATCGGCTTTTATTCTTTTTGTAATGTCACCTATAAATCCTTCTAAAAACATCAGGTTCCCTTCTGTCGAGTAAACTCCGGTTCCCTGCTCATGCACCCATTTTATTTCGCCAAAAGCTGTTATAATTTTGTAAACAAGCTGATAGCGCTTTTTTTCAGAGATATAATACTGAATATTACGCCATACGTTTTCCCGGTCGTCCGGATGAATAATATCATTAAAGGCGATTTTGCTGTTTCCTGTCAAATCATCCGGCTGATAGCCGGTCAGCCTTACACAGCCCTTGCTGACAAAGAGCATGGTCCAGTCTTTGTCATATGCGCATCTGTATGCCATTCCGGGAAGATTATCCATAAGCGTTGAAAGTTTTCTCTGGCTTTCAGACAATTCATCTTCGAGCTTTTTCTTTTCAGCAATTTCCCGGCCTGCTTTTCTTAATAGGAAAAATACCGATGAGCCGGTAAGAAAGCAGAGAGTCAGTATTATAAAGCCGCTTTTTTCGGTAAATGGGGCTGAATAGCTTGTTAAAGCGGACTTGATGCTTGTAAGGTAAATGATATTCCATTCCGGATAATTGTCTATTGCGATTTTTGTGAAAAAAAATGTTTTCCCTGATTTGTCAACCATGTGGTTGGTATTTTCGGCACGTTCAAGTCCGGTCCATTCCCATGGTCCTTTTCCGAATTGTTTTGTTTCCGCGATTTTTGAAATATCAGATTCGGAAACTTTCCATAAAAGAGCATTTCTCCATTCTTTGAAATTTGACGCAAAAATAACTCCTTCCCGGGCTGTTAGGAGCCAGATCCCCTCAATATCAGCCGAGAGTGCTTTTTCAAGAATCTCTATATTCAATTTCATTACCGCAACACCCCTGGGTTCATCACTCTTTTGAATATATACAGGATAGCTGACGTATACGCCCCTTTCACTTGAAGTTACTCCAACAGCCATATATACAGTCCGCGGTCCGTTAATGGCCTTTTTGAAATAAGGGCGGAAAGAGTAATTCTTCCCGACAAAGCTTGCAGGGGCATCCCGGTTTGAGGATGCTATTGTTGTGCCCTTTGCGTCCATAAGATAACATACGCTTACTCCGAACGCTTCCCGGAAATTATCCAACACTGTGTTTGCCTCTTCGACAGCAGCTTTCCCTGGGTTTTTTAGGACCGCAATAAATTCCTCCGAGCTTGCCATAGCTCTTACCGCTTCCAGATTTCTTGTCAGAAATGAATCGATATGATTTTTTGTTGAAAGGGCATAAGAGTAGTTCATTCTCTCGATTTTTTTGTAGGCAGCTTCCTGCAACGATGCATAATAAAGATATCCGCCAGCAAATACCGAAAGAACTGCAACTATCGCAATAACTGTCAGAATTCTTAAAATTTTCATATCGGTTTTCTCCGGATATGCTTTATTATCTGGCAAAGAAACTTAACGGAATTGAAAAAGCCAGTCTCTCCGCCGAGGGTCGTCTGATATGGAAGATTTTTGCTTTACCGTATGGATATTGGAAGGAATATTCAGCGCTTTTTTTAAATCTGCAAATTCTATTTTCCTATTTTACAGTCTCCGCACCCGCAGACCGGGCAATCCACAGCTTGGTTTTTTTTGTTTTTATCATCATGAATAAGCCTGTCCACAAAAGTTTTAAAAGCATGACCGCATTCGGGGCACAAAGCTTCAACTTCATCCTGTTTTTTGTTTTCCATGTCATATCCTTTCATACTGAAGGTAATAATACTGTAGGATAATTATCTTATAGACAACCTTTTGCGCATTCAGAGCAATGGCCGATAAACTCCAGCCTGTGCCCGACAACTGCATAGTCAGTATACCGCCTTACTTTTTTTTCAAGATAGGTTTCAATTTCCATCGGTGCATCATCGAGACGACCGCATTTAACGCATCTTATATGATAATGATTCTCAGGCGTTCCGTCAAACCGCTTGAGTGTGCCGACATGTTCTATTGTTTGAATTTCTTTTAATTCAGAGAGAACTACAAGATTCCGGTAAACTGTTCCAAGGCTGATACGCGGAATACGCTTGCGTACCATAGCATAAATTTCATCAGCGCCCGGATGGGTTTTGACTTTTTTCAGTTCTTCCAGAATCACCTTCCGCTGACGTGTCATTCTATGGTTTTGCTTTTTCAGCAAGTTTTGCTCTCCGGTTTTAAATAAATTATAATAAATGCAGCTAAAGCCATTTATCACATAGCAAGCTTTTATTTTCAATGATTATAAATAAGCGTATTCGGAGTCAGCGGCAAAAGGATACAACTGGTTCTATCTTTAATCGGGTAAATTATCCGGTCCGTCCGCTACGATAGACCCGTAAAAAGTCCCATAAATCAGTTTTCCCCGAAAAGAGCGATTAGATATCGAGCCACATGTCAGCTTCATTACCGCAATGAGAACAGGTCGCTGTTCCCTTGATTTTTTCAGAAGCCTTCGTCTTATCCTTTATTGAAGAGTCCTCGTTTGGTGCTTGTAGTGAACAGGTAATCACCATTTCGGCTTCGTTTCCGCAATGCTCGCATTTACAAACTTGTTTTTTCACAATTTCCGCCATAACGTCCTCCTGTCTATTTGTTAGATATATTTCGATCATGTTATAAACAAGAAAATGAAATTTGTCGCGTTAAAAGTCAAGAAGGAAATCAAATAATAATATGGTAACAGGTATATTGAAAAATAGCTTCAGTTATGCTAACAAAAAAATATACGGATATAAGAGGATATATGCTTCTGCTTGATATAAAAAAGGGATTCGATATAAATATTGAAGGCTCTCCCCTGCCCGAGCTGGCAAAACTGAAAGAACCTGCTTCTGTTGCTTTTCTTCCTGAAATAATACCTTATGTTAAGCCAAAGCTTTTAGTTGCACAGGGCGACAGAGTCAGGATTGGGTCGACGCTTTTTATTGACAAAAGAAATCCTGACATAAAGTTTCTTTCCCCTGGCTGCGGAAAAATTGAAAAAATAACTTTCGGTCCAAGACGTGTCATAAAAGAAATAATAATAAAGCTTGATAGTAATGAAGAATATGTCGGGTTTGATATCAATAAATTCTCCGAAAATAAAAAATTCAACAGAGAGGATATAATTCAATCAATGATGAATGGCGGATTGTGGCCGTTTATCAGAGAACTCCCATTCAGAGATATCGCATCACCGGATTTTATTCCTCATGCCCTGATTGTAACCATAGGTAACAAAGAGCCGTTTCAGCCGGATCCCCGGGTTTATCTTAAGGAAGAAATTGATCTTTTCGAAAAAGGCGTATTCATTTTGAAAAATCTTGCAAAGAATCTGTATATCTATGCATCAAAAGATTTTATCAATTTGGACATGAAAAACAAACTTGTAACGCACAGGTATTCAGGGAGTTATCCTGCTGATGACCCGGGCGTACTGATGCATCATATCAGAAAAGATCCTTCTGAAAACCGCGCATGGTATATCAACGGTCAGGATGTTCTCCTTGTAGGCAGTTTTTTTTCAACTGGAAGATACCCTGTAAAAAGAACTGTTGCTCTTGCGGGAAGTCTGGCGAATAAAAGAGTGCATTTAAAAACAAGGATTGGTGTGCCGGTAAATGACCTCATTGAAGGCCGAATTGCTGACGGAAATATGGCCCGCCTGATTGCCGGCGGAATATTCAGGGGTTATGCAGCATCAAAAGAATCCTTTCTTGGTCTTTATGAAACATCCGTATCTGTAATCCCTGAAGGAGGAAAATCAGAGCTTTTCGGCTTTTTAAGGGCAGGATATGAAAAACCGAGTTATTCGAAGACGTTTTTATCATACTTCAATCCGTTTCCGCTTCAAGCAGACTGCGGCATGCACGGAGAGGAAAGAGCGTGCGTGAACTGTGGTGCCTGTGCACAAGTTTGTCCTGTCGATATTCTCCCTCAATTCGCTTTCAAAAGTATTGTCGCTGCTGATATTGAGGAAGCCCTTTCCCACGGTATGCTTGATTGTGTTGAATGCGGATTGTGTTCATATGTTTGCACTTCCAAGATAGACCTGTGTGGTTTTTTGAAAAAAGCTAAACAGGAATATTACAAGGATAAGGCCTGACATGTTTTTTGAAAAATTAAAAAAAGCTTTTGATAATAACAGAAAACATTTCCGGGACAGCGGAAAACTGAAGAGCATGTATCCTCTTTTTGTGGCGCTTGAAGCTTTCTTCTTTACTTCTGAGAATGTAACGAAAGACCAGCCTCATGTTCGTGACAGCATAGACCTTAAGCGTTTCATGAGTTTTGTCGTAATTGCTCTTCTCCCGACCTTTTTTTTCGGTATTTACAATGCGGGATTTCAATCGAATCTGGTGTCGGGTCTTTCTCTTGGTTTTTGGGCCGCTTTTTCAAAAGGTCTTATAATAGTCCTCCCTCTAGTATTGGTTTCATATTCGGTTGGATTCTTTTGGGAAATACTATTTGCCTCCATAAGAAAACATAATATAAGCGAAGGTTTTCTTGTTACAGGGCTTTTATTTCCTATGACTCTTCCCCCGACAGTGCCTCTCTGGCAGGCTGCGTTGGGTATTTCTTTCGGAGTGGTTATCGGCAAGGAAATTTTCGGCGGAACCGGGAGAAACCTATTAAACCCGGCCTTAACCGGAAGGGCATTTCTTTTTTTTGCTTATCCTGCAAAAATGACGGGAAATTCGGTCTGGACTGTGGTTAGTAAACTAAAGGATCAGACTGTTGACATTGTCAGCGGAGCCACGCCGCTGGCTCTTACTGCACTTGCCGGAACCAATGAAAAGATTGAAGTCCTATTAGCGCAGAAAGGTTATGGTTTTTTCAGGCTTTTTACAGGGATATATCCCGGAAGTATCGGTGAAACATCAGCCATGTTGTGTATTGCAGGCGCTGTATTTCTAATGGTTACGGGTGTTGCCAGTTACAGAATTATACTTGGTGGAGTAATCGGAGTTCTTTCAACGGGGTATTTATTGAATATGGTCGCAGGTGAATCTTCTGCGGCATGGTTCTCTTTAAACCCGTTCTATCACCTTGTCATGGGAGGTTTTGCCTTTGGCATATCATTTATGGCAACCGATCCAGTCAGTGCACCCGGTATGGAGAATGTAAAATGGGTTTATGGCTTTGCTATAGGAGTACTTACAGTATTAATACGCGTTTTCAACCCGGCTTTTGCAGAAGGTGTGATGATGGCGATTCTTTTTATGAACCTTTTTTCGCCGCTTTTAGATTATGTCGAAATAAAATTGCGTCTGAAAAAAAGGATCCCGAATGTCTAGCAATTCTAAATCGGTACTGTTTGCAATAGTCTTATGCCTTGCGTGTAGCCTTCTTCTGACATTGGCTTCAAGCGGGCTTAAGGGCTATCAGATTCGTAATATAAATCTCGACCGGCAAAAAAATCTTTTAAGGTCTGCCGGACTTATTGATGATCAGGATAATAATACACCGGAATATATAGAAAAACTGTATTATAAAAATATCAAATCACTTTGGGTGGATCCCTCAGGAAGAATAGTTAAAGAAATGGACAGAGGAGAAAAAGACCTGCCAATTTATTTATATATAAAGGATAATGCGATTGAAGCTTATATAGTGCCAATAAATGCTCAGGGGCTTTGGGGGAAAATCAACGGCTACCTGGCTATAAACAAGGATGGTTCGACAATATCCGGCTTTACAGTTTACAAACATTCCGAAACACCCGGGCTTGGAGGTGAAATTGAAAGAAGCTGGTTTCAGAAGAACTTTAAGGGAAAAAAGATTGTAAACAAGGAAGGAAAATTTGTTTCAATCTCTATTGCCCGCGGAGCCGTAAAGGATGTGATTCAAGAAGATCTCCGGGTCAATTTTGTAGACGGGATAAGCGGAGCAACTTTAACAGGAAAGTTTCTTTCGGCAAGCATGAAAGATATACTGAAAGAATATGAGTCTGTCTCTGTAAAATTCAGACAAAACATGTTTAAGGAGATTCCGGAAAATAATAGCGCTGGAAAATAAGCACCTTTTCATTCTTCCTTTGATGCTGGTTTCTATGCGGAGATTTAACTGAGAGGGCTTAAAAAGTGAGCTAATTATGAAAAAGACAGAGTCTAAAACCTTGAAGGTTCTTTTGGATCCGCTCTGGAAAAACAATCCCATAATGGTTCAGATTCTTGGGATATGTTCTTCTCTTGCAGTAACTGTTCAGCTTAAAACTGCTATTGTGATGGCTATAGCATTGACGATGGTTGTTGCTTTTTCAAATTTGGCGGTATCTGTCTTGCGAAATGTAATTCCCCGGAACATACGTATTATCGCCGAACTTTGCATTGTAGCAACATTGGTCATAATAGCAGACGAACTTCTCAAGGCTTTCATGTATGATATCAGCAAGCAGCTTTCGGTATTCGTAGGTTTGATAATTACAAACTGCATAGTCATGGGGCGAGCTGAAAGTTTTGCCCTTGCAAACCCCCCGATTCTTTCTTTTTTGGACGGGATTGGCAATGGAGTCGGGTACGGATCTGTTCTTATAGCAGTTGCGTTTATAAGAGAGCTTCTGGGATCAGGCACGCTTTTAGGTTTTGATGTGGTTCCCCGTATATTCTACCTGTCAGGATATGAAAATATGGGATTTATGCTGCTCGCGCCTGCTGCTTTCATAATTATCGGGCTGCTTGTATGGCTTCAGAGAACTCTGCTTAACAAATAAAAGGGTTATTATTTATATGAGAATACAGGAGTTAGAATGCGGAATAGAGAAAAATACAAGTCCATGTTTATTCCGGGCCCTGACGCCTGTATACTCACGCTTGATTGTGCCCGCTCCCGGCATGTCTGTTGAAGAAAATAAAAGGCGCTAAATCATGGATAATATAATCAGCATATTCATTAATTCAATTTTTATCGGCAATATTCTTCTTGCGTATTTTCTCGGAATGTGTTCGTTCCTTTCGGTTTCAAAAAATATGGAGGCATCGGTAGGCCTTGGCCTTGCCGTAACGTTTGTGCTTGCCGTGACAACACCGGTAAACTGGCTGGTTTACTATTACCTTCTGGCTCCGGGCGCTCTTACATGGGCCGGTCTCCCGGGCATTGATTTGAGTTTTTTAAAACTCGTAACTTTCATCGCAGTGGTTGCTGCGATAGTTCAGGCTATTGAAATGATAATCGACAGGTTTTCGCCGTTTCTTTATTCTTCTCTCGGAGTTTTTCTTCCCCTCATTGCGGTAAACTGCGCCATACTGGGTGTCGCTCTTTTCATGGTTGAGCGCGATTATAATTTAATTGAATCAATTGTGTACGGAACCGGTTCAGGGGTCGGATGGATGCTTGCAATCGTTTCGATGGCAGCAATAAGAAAAAAACTGAGATATGCCGATGTGCCTGAAGGGCTTGAAGGTTTCGGTATAACCATGATTTCAACCGGTCTTATGGCTATGGCGTTCATGCTTTTTTCAGGCATTACAATGTAGGAACATAGAATTGATATATGTAATCAGTCTGACAGCTTTCTCCTTTGTCATATTAACCCTGGTCGGTATAATTTTGCTTGTTGAGGCAAAAGTTGTAGAAAAAGGTGACTGTATTGTTATTATCAACAACGACAACGAGAAAGGAATCCTTACTCAGCAAGGCAATTCGCTTTTGTCCGTTCTTGCCGGGTCGGGAATATTTCTTCCTTCAGCCTGCGGAGGCAAAGGAACCTGCGGGACATGCAAGTGTGTTGTTGAAGAGGGTGGTGGAGAGATTTTACCTACCGAGCTGACTCATATCAGCAGGAAAGAACAAAGCAAAAATATTCGCCTCGCATGCCAGATGAAAGTAAAAAAGAACCTGAAAATACTTATTCCTGAAGAGATTTTCAGCATAAAAAAATATAATGCAACGGTTGTGTCAAATGAAAATGTGGCAACTTTTATAAAGGAATTAATTATAAGACTTGACCAGGGAGAAGAGCTGAATTTCAAGGCAGGGGCTTATGTTCAGATTGATATTCCCGAGTATGATCTTTCTTATACGGAATTTAAGATTGCCGACAGGTACAGAGCTTCATGGGAAAAATATAACCTCTGGAATTTAAAAGCTATCTCTCAAGAGCCGGTATACAGGGCTTATTCTCTTGCAAACCCGCCATCGGAAAGAAACGAGTTGAGATTTACAATAAGAATTGCCACC
>JAUPLM010000177.1 GCA_030836965.1 Thermodesulfobacteriota bacterium
ATCTAATTGTTATTTTGTAACGGCTTCTAAGCCTGCGAGAGGGAGCGGAGAAAGTGAGATATTATCCGGTTAATCTTGATATAAGAAACAGAAAATGTCTTGTGGTCGGGGGCGGGGATGTGGGAACCCGTAAAGCCGTCACGCTTCTGGACTGCGGCGCTTTTGTGACCGTTGTCAGCATAAATGCTGGCCAACAGCTTTTAACGCTTGCGGAATCAGGTCTTATTGAGTTAAAGAGACGCCCCTATACCGGAGGAGACCTTGACGGTATGTTTCTTGTCATATGCGCAACCGATAATGAAGAGCTTAACCTTCAGGTCAGCATTGATGCCGGGAAATTGAATATGCTCTGCAACATTGCGGACCGCCCGGAGGCCTGCAACTTTATTCTTCCGGCACTCGTAAAACGGGGAGATCTCGTAATAGCGGTTTCGACATCAGGCAAAAGCCCTGCTTTTGCAAAAAAAATCAGAAAAGATCTCGAAAAACAATTCGGCAATGAATATGCCGATTTTTTGAAATTAATGGGAGCAATCAGAAAAAAGCTTCTTAGCAAAAGCCATGAGCCTGAAGCGCATAAGCCACTTTTTGAAAAGCTTATAAATAAGGAGATTCCACAATTGATAAAGAACGATGACGCGGATAAAATCGATTCTCTTCTTTTTGAAGTGCTTGGCGAAGGATACGTATACATGGATTTGATGGGGCAGGATGAATAAAAAAACCGTATGGACAGAAAAACGGGCGTTAATCCTGCTGTCTGCAGACGGAGATCTTAAATATATAAAACGGTGTGACTGATGGATAACCTGATTACTGTAACCAGTTTGTTGTACGTCCTGAGTTCGGCCGGATATATTCTCTATCTTTTCTTTCAGAAAGAGTATCTTCACAGGCAGGGCCGGGTTTTTCTGGCAACAGGATTTTTATGCAATTCGATTATAATCGGCTTTTACTATGCAAAAACAGGGCAGATACCTGTGAGGAATCTGCATGAAACACTCCTTGTTTCAGGCTGGGCCGTTGCCGGGGTTTTTTTTGCTTTTCAATACAGGTTTAAGGTAAAGGTCCTGGGTGGATATGCCGCTCTTCTTGCTGCTGTATGTGTTGTGGCATCTTTGTTCGTGTCCGGTAAAATTGCTGAAACCCAGACCATATTCAACAGCCTCTGGCTTGTCGCACATGTAATTTCAATTTTTTTGGGCCACGCCGCTTTCGCCCTGGCTTGCGGAGTCGGGCTCCTTTATATTGCTCAGGAAAATGCAATTAAGGGAAAAAAGCACGGGTTTTTTTATAAACGCCTCCCTTCGCTCGATCTTCTTGACAGCACCGGTTATGCCTGCATCGCAACTGGTTTTACCCTGCTTACCATAGGGCTAATTACAGGATTTATTTATGCCAAGTCCGTCTGGGGAAGATTCTGGGGCTGGGATCCGAAAGAGATCTGGTCGGGCATTACATGGCTGCTGTATGCGGCAATTCTTCACGGACGACTTACTGTCGGCTGGAGAGGTAAAAAAGCCGCCGCTATGGCCATAATCGGGTTTGCTGTCGTATTGTTTACTTTTTTTGGAGTGAATTTTCTTTTAAAAGGGCATCACGGAATATTTACACGATGACGTGTTCGCAGAGGCTTTAATAACTCCTTAGCATGTTTGATATATATGGCTGAAATAATATTACTTGGATTAAATCATAAAACAGCTCCTGTTGAAATAAGGGAGTGTCTGGCTGTTTCAAAAGAAGAAGCGGCGGCAATGCTTGATGCCATTAAGGAATCGGCTTCGGTCGAGGAGGTCGTTCTGTTTTCGACATGCAACCGTGTAGAAATCCTGATGGCGGCATGCGATAAAGCGGATGCGGTTGAAACCGCCAAAAGGCATCTTTCAGAATTTAAAAAGGTTCCTGTTTCCCGGTTCGAGGATTCGATTTATATCCACGAAGGAGATGAAGCTGTCCGGCATATTTTCAGGGTGGCATCGAGTCTTGATTCAATGATGATCGGAGAGCCCCAGATACTTGGCCAGATAAAAGAAGCCTATTTTACTGCAATTAAAAGAAAAACCTCCGGAGTTATTTTAAACAGGCTTCTTCACAGAACTTTTTTTACGGCAAAAAGGATAAGAACAGAGACCGGTATAGGGGATCATGCAGTTTCAATCAGCTATGCCGCAATTGAACTGGCGAAGAAAATATTCGGACAGCTTGAGGGGAAAAAAGTGCTCCTGATAGGCGCAGGGGAGATGGCCGAAATTGCTGTCGAGCATCTTGTTAAAAACAGAGTTAAAGAGATATTTGTTGCAAACAGGACATTCAAAAACGGAGTTGAACTTGCAAGAAAATTCAGTGGGAGCGCCATACGGTTTGAAGAGATCCCCGGGTATATTCTGCAGGTTGATATTATAATCAGCTCAACCGGTTCACCTGACATGATAGTTTCGAAAGATCAGGTAAAACAAATCATGCCCGGGAGGATGAATCGCCCGCTTTTCTTTATTGATATTGCAGTTCCGAGAGATATTGATCCTGCAATAAACAAGCTGAACAATGCTTATGTCTATGATATAGATGATTTAAACGGCGTTATTGATGAAAATCTTGAGGATAGAAACAAAGAGGCTGTAAAAGGGGAAAGGATTATTGATGAAGCCGTTATAAGCTTCAGGCAATGGTATGACAGTCTTGATGTTGTTCCCACAATAATTGAATTAAGGAATAAAATTGACTCGGTGGTAACAGCAGAGATTCAAAGGACGATACAATCCATGAATCTTCCGGAAAGCGACCGGGAGGCCTTTGACAGGATGAAAAACGCTTTGATAAACAAGATAATGCATCATCCGACCCTGTTGCTTAAACGGGACGGGGGCCATGGCAGCAATTCCGCTTACATTGATATTGTACGCAAGCTTTTCAATCTTGACGAGTAGCGGCTTTGTAAAAAGTCATTCTGTCCGCCAAAGATCTATGGCGGATTGCGCTTCATCTCTCGTCATTGCGGCGTACTAAAATGTACGCCTCAATCCTTCCGCCACCGAACTTTGGCGGACGACGCCTTGCATAATGAGCTTTTTACTTTGCCGCCTGAATTTCTGCTTTTTATGAAGTCAGAATCGACTCATAAATAATAATTAAAATATTGGAGAACCGATTTGAAAAAGACAGCGTTTCTGTTTCCGGGACAGGGATCACAAACTGTGGGTATGGGGTTTGATTTTTACCAGGAGTTTGTTTTTGTTAAAGAGCTCTTTGAAATGGCATCGGAAATATGCAAAATAAACCTAGCCGAACTTTGCTTCAAAGGACCCATGGAAGAGTTGACAAAAACAATAAATCTGCAGCCTTCGGTAACAGCCGTGAATCTTGCATGTCTTGCCGCAGTTGAAAAAGAGGGGATAGCTCCGGCTTTTCTGGCGGGACACAGCCTTGGAGAATACAGCGCCCTGTGTGCTTCAGGTGTGATTTCCCATGAGAATACCTTCAGGCTTGTTTATAAACGCGGGGAACTCATGCACAGAGAGTCTCTTAAGCATAAAGGAGCAATGCATGCAATAATCGGGCTTTCTGTAGAAGATATTGAGCTTATAATAGCCGAAGTAAAAAATGAAGGTATTGTCTCGGTAGCAAATCATAACACAAAGACCCAGATTGTCATAACCGGTGAACCTGAAGCTGTTAACAGGGTTTCAACTCTTGCATCAGCGAAAGGAGCCAAGGCGGTTCCTTTAAAGGTCAGCGGTGCATGGCACAGCAGATTGATCAAGGGGGCTGAAAATGATTTTGAGAAATATCTTTACGGCATTCCCTTCGGGAAACCTTCAATTCCTGTTATTCATAATGTTACCGCCGAATTTTCGACCGATCCGTCCGAAATAAGAATCCTGATGGGAAAACAGTTGTGCAGCCCTGTAAAATGGTTTGACTCAATCAGAAGACTTATGGATGAAGAGGTTGAAATATTCGCAGAAATAGGTCCGGGGAGGGTGCTTGCCGGGCTGCTGGGCAAAATATTGCCAAAGGATTATCCCGGAAAGATTTATACCGTCAACTCAATGAAAAGCTTTGAAAATTTTATAAAAGAAGTGAAATAGTTTCCAACTTACTAACAGATATCCTGTTTGGTTTCTTCACTGTCTTCCGGTTCAATCCATATTATATGCCGTTTGTTGACAAAAAGGATTTTTCCTACACCATCCCGGTAGGAAACGTCAATCATTACAATAAAAGGAGCTTCGGACTTTGTAAAAAGATCCGAGACCCTTTGATTTGCATCAACGTTTACCTTTCCCTGAATTGTTGATCCGTCCGATGTTTTTACGGTGATCTTCCTGTAATCCGTTTTTGTACACAGAGCCTTTTGACTTTGTTCCAATTATTCACCTCTGTTGTTTATAATTAGTTTTCATCCGGAAACGGCTTATTTCCTGATACTCCAGTATATATCAAACTATATTACATAATTTGTTGCTATACAACAGATAAAATATGCCTTAAAATCCTCACGCAGATTTTGTCCAAAAAATATCTTTTCTTAATCGATTCTGTATGGTAGCAAAAACGGTTTAAAA
>JAUPLM010000178.1 GCA_030836965.1 Thermodesulfobacteriota bacterium
TAACGGTTGCCTCAAGAAAATTGTAATATTGTAAAAGCCGGAAACATCCGGCTATCTCTGCTCTTATACGCTGATTCGTTTTACCTTTCTGTTCAGCAGAAAATAGTCGAATATTACGCGTGTCATTATAAGCGAGGTAAAAACGCTTGATAAGATTCCTATGCTGAGTGTTACGGCAAATCCCTTGACAGGTCCGGTTCCAAACTGGAAAAGGACAAGGCCTGCGATCAGCGTTGTAATGTTCGAGTCCAGGATCGTCAGTGTCGCCCTGTCAAAACCGGCATCGAGCGCCGCCCTGGGCGTTTTTCCTATAGCCGATTCCTCTCTTATTCTTTCATATATCAGAACATTTGAATCGACAGCCATACCGATTGTGAGAATTATCCCAGCGATACCGGGAAGAGTCAATGTTGCCTGGAAAGCGGCAAGAGCTGCCGCAAGAATCACGATGTTGAACATGAGAGCGATATCCGCGACAACACCGGACCATTTGTAATAAACAGCCATGAAAATCATAACAAGCAGACCGCCGATCCACATGGAAAAGAGCCCTTTGTTTATTGAATCGGTTCCCAGTGACGGGCCCACGGTTCTTTCCTCGAGAATTACGACCGGTGCGGGAAGAGCCCCGGCCCGAAGCACTATGGCAAGATCACGCGCCTCTTCGGTCGTAAAACTTCCCGTAATCCGTGCGTGGCCTCCCGAGATTTTTTCCTGTATCACGGGAGCGGAATAAACCTTGTTGTCCAGCACTATCGCAAGACGTTTCTTTACGTTTTCTTCCGTAACATTTTCAAATATCCTTGCTCCCTTTTTATCGAAATCTATTGAAACATAGGGTTCGTTATACTGGGAATCTATCTGTACGGATGCATCAGTAAGATATGAGCCGGTTAAGAGAGCGCCTTTTTTAACGAGATAAGGCCTTTTTATCACCCGCTTTGTCTGGGCATCTTCCCGTATCTCATAAAGCAGTTCGGAGCCCGGTGGAACGCCTTCCGAAAGAACGGTTTCAGGATCGCGTGATTCGTCAAGAAGTTTGAATTCGAGAAGGGCGGTTTTGCCTATCAGCTCCTTTGCCCTCTGGGTATCTGTAATTCCGGGGAGCTGGATCAGGATCCTTTTTTCGCCCTGGATACGGATGTCCGGTTCGTTGACTCCGAACTGGTCGATACGGTTTCTGATGGTTTCAAGCGCCTGGGCTGCCGCCAGTTTCTTTATGTTATCGGTCTCTGCTTCAGGAAGATCCATTTTTATCGAAAGACGATCGTTATCTTTGGTGCGTGAAAGAATCCTAAGATCCTTGAACTCCTTGTCGAGAACCTTTTCAAATCCGTCAATATTCTCCTGGCCCTGGAGTGTTACCGATATTTTTGTTCCATCTATCCGTTCGATTCCTGTAAAGCCAATGTGTTCGCTTCTCAATATCCCCTTCAGGTCATTAGTTATGCGCTCGATGGTGCTTTCAACGGCTTTGTCAGTTTCAACTTCAAGAACAAGATGCATTCCTCCCTGCAAATCAAGACCCAGGTTTATTTTCTTATGCGGCCACAGCCCGGGTTTTATTGTGGGAAGGATGTAAATTACCGATGCGATTATCACCGCAACAGACAAAATCAGTTTCCATGAAAAAATCTTCAATGATCCGTTCCTTTCATTTAAGACTTCAGACAGCCGGTTTATGACTTGTTATATTACGAAATTATCAGCCTGTTTTGTCTTTTTCAGCGTCCTTCCCTTTTGCGGGTTGAACAGGTTGTGATGCCTGGGCAAGTCCTGCGACATTTCCACGGCTCACCTTGACGCGCACTTTTTCGGCGATTTCTACAGTTATGGTATTATCTTCAACACCGGTTATAGTACCGTAAATACCGCCGCTTGTGATAATTCTGTCTCCTTTTTTGAGGCTGCCGATCATTTCGCGGTGTTCCTTGGCTTTTTTCTGCTGGGGCCGTATGAGCAGAAAGTAAAATATTACAAACATGAGTATCAGCGGAATAAAAGCTGTAAAACCTCCCGAACCCTGTCCGGCTGCTCCTCCCTGGCCCATTGCATATGCTATACTTGTCAAAATAAGACCTCCTTAATATGAATATAATAAAAAAAATCAATCCCTCTTGCTGAAAACCCTTTCAAAAATGGCGCTGATATACTTTAAATGATAAGTTACGTCAAATATTTCTTCAATTTTCTCCTTTCCGAGCAGATTGCATATCTTTTTGTCTTCGGTAATAAGGGATTTAAAATCTTTTTCCTCATCCCATACTTTCATGGCGTGCGCCTGTACCATCTGATATGCATCTTCACGGGTTACCCCCGATTCGGCAAGAGCAAGGAGAATCTGCTGTGAAAAGATAAGCCCCTTCAGTTTATTGAGATTTTCAGCCATTCTTTCAGGATATACGACAAGATTTTTGATTATGCCGGCAAATCTGTTGAGCATATAATCGATCAGTATGGTGCTGTCCGGCGCTATGATTCTTTCAACAGACGAATGGCTTATGTCCCTTTCATGCCACAGGGGTATGTTTTCAAGAGCTGCCATTGCATTTGATCTTACCACTCTTGCAAGGCCGCACATGTTTTCCGAACCAACCGGGTTTCTTTTATGGGGCATCGATGATGAACCTTTCTGCCCTTTTGAAAAATATTCTTCAGCCTCAAGAACTTCTGTTCTTTGAAGGTGCCTGATTTCAAGAGCCATCTTTTCAATGGAGGATGCCATTATGGCAAGGCTTGTGAAATACTCCGCATACCGGTCTCTTTGTATAATCTGGGTCGAGGCCGGAGCCGGTTTTAAACCAAGACCCCTGCACACATATTCCTCGACCTTTGGAGATATGTTCGCAAATGTGCCGACAGAGCCCGAAATCTTTCCATAACTTACTGTTTCAACGGCACTTTCAAACCGATTTTTATTCCGTCTCATTTCGTCATACCATACGGATAACTTGAGTCCGAAAGTTATGGGTTCCGCATGGATTCCATGTGAACGCCCAATCATCAACGTGTCTTTGTATTTAAAAGCCTTTTCCCTGATCGCATCCATGAGTTTATCGCAGTCGAGATCGGA
>JAUPLM010000179.1 GCA_030836965.1 Thermodesulfobacteriota bacterium
CAGCCGCCTGTTCCGGAATGGGGCGCCATGCTTGCCAATGCCCTGCAGTTTGTGCAGCGCGCGTGGTGGGTGGTTACCTTTCCCGGACTTGCGATATTTTTCACCGTGCTCGCGTTTAATCTTGCAGGCGATGGACTTCGTGACGCGCTGGATCCCAAACTGAAACGATAATGAAACTTCTCGAAATTAAAAATTTGTCGGTCGATTTTTCCGGTTTCAAGGCTGTGGACGACTTTAACCTTACCATCGGGGAAGGTGAAACGGTAGGCATAGTCGGGGAATCGGGATCGGGCAAGAGCGTTTCCCAGCTTGCGCTTATGGGGCTTATTAATTATCCGGGAAAAGTGACCGCGGAGGAGCTGATGTTTTGCGGCAATAACCTTTCGGATATGGCGTCCGGAAAACGCCGCTCGGTAGTCGGAAAGGATATCGCCATGATCTTTCAGGAGCCGATGACCAGCCTGAACCCCTGTTTTACCGCGGGGTACCAGATCATGGAGACTTTAAAAGTCCATGAAGGCGGCAGCAGGGCGTTACGTAAGGCAAGAACAATAGAGCTTCTGGCGCAGGTCGGCATCCCTGCTCCTGAAGAGCGGATAAACAGTTTTCCTCATCAGCTTTCGGGCGGGATGAATCAGCGCGTGATGATTGCAATGGCGGTTGCCTGTAATCCGCGTCTCCTGATCGCGGATGAACCGACAACGGCTCTTGACGTTACGATCCAGGCGCAGATACTTGATCTGCTTCTCGACCTGCAACGCGAAAAACAGATGGCGCTTATACTGATTACCCATGATATGGCGGTTATTGCCGAAACAGTTGAAAATGTCGTAGTTATGTACGCCGGACAGATTATGGAGATGCATCCGGTCGATGAAATCTTTTCAAATCCATGCCATCCTTATACTGCTGCGCTGCTCGATGCTCTTCCCGAAAGAAGCCCCGGATTAAAACGGCTGCCGACTATACCGGGGGTTGTTCCCGGGCGCTACGACCGGATAGACGGCTGCATCTTCAATCCCCGCTGCAAATACGCAGCATCCATATGCAGGACGGAAAAGCCGTTACTTTTACCTGACGGGACCGGCGCGGTACGCTGCCATTTCCCCCTCGGCAGGAAAGCGCCTGTATGAACAGTAAACCGATGAACAGCGAACTGATGAATAACGAACCGATCATAACGGCAAAAGATCTGAAACGGCATTATAAAATCCGCACCGGAGGTTATTTTTCAAAAGCTTTGCTGCTGAAGGCGCTAGACGGAGTTACCTTTACAATAAACGGAGGGAAGACACTTGCAGTGGTCGGGGAATCCGGCTGCGGCAAAACGACTCTTGCGCGGCTTGTAACAATGATAGAGAAGCCGACATCAGGCTGCCTTGAAATCAAAGGGATTAACGGAACCACCGGGAAAAAGCAGGAGAGAAGGCAATTGCACAAACTTGTGCAGATCGTCTTTCAGGATCCTTACGGATCTCTAAATCCGCGAAAAAAAATAGGCGCTATTCTTGAAGAGCCTCTCATAATCAATACCACGCTTACCGCTTCTCTGCGCCGTGAAGCCGCCCACGAAATGCTTTCCAAAGTCGGCCTGACCCGCGAACAGTACAACCGCTATCCTCACATGTTTTCAGGCGGACAGCGCCAGCGCATAGCAATAGCGCGCGCCCTTATGCTGAAACCGGCCCTTGTTGTTGCCGACGAGCCGGTATCCGCGCTAGATGTATCCGTTCAGGCCCAGGCGCTCAATCTGCTCAAGGACTTGCAGGATGAAATGAATCTTGCCTATCTTTTCATATCCCATGATCTCGGAGTTGTCCGGCATATAGCGGACGACCTGCTTGTGATGTATCTCGGCAGGCCTGTGGAGCAGGGAAACAAATCGGATATTTTTAAAATGCCTCTTCATCCATATACAAGAGCGCTTATGGGCTCCATACCCAGCGTGAACAAGGATGCCCGGAAAGGACGCATCCGGCTCTCCGGCGAGATTCCATCTCCTTTAAATCCACCCTCAGGCTGCTCTTTTCATAAGCGGTGCCCCTTCATGACTGCGATGTGTTCGGAACTGAGACCGGAATTAAGACTTATCGACAGCCGGCAGGTAGCCTGCCATCATGCCGAAAAGACAGCCTGAACACATTTATAATCCCGTAAAAATAAAAAAGCCCCCGGATAATTCCGGAGGCTTTTATTTATCTGGCTAAGAATTATTTCTTGGGTCCGCCAGGGCCTGATCCCCAAAGATCTTTGTAAATTTCATCCTGCATGCTGGTTGACCATGCTTTTTTCTCAGGATTTGTCCTGAAGATATCCGTAGCTTTGATGGTTTTCATTTTCTTGTCCACAGTCCCTTCAACTTTTACCATTGTGTTGAGGTGACGTGCAAGGACTGCCCTGTCAACATTCGGGATAAAATAATAATCCCCAGTAGCTGCATCAACAAGCAGAACAAATACATTCTCAGCAGCTGCTACCGGATCTTCTTTTCCGATGGGGCATACTTTGCCCTGAGTTACACAGTTAAACCCCTGGATCGAGCCTGTAACACTCGCTGCCATTGCGAAAACCGGCACCAGCAGGAACAATAAGCCTATTATAGTTGATTTAAATAATTTTTTCATAGTATCCTCCTTTAAAGATTGCATTTTTTTTCAGATTGCGTGTTTAGGTTAAACTAACTTTTCTTAAATCCGGGTTTTACTTAAAACTCCCTCACCCCCTTCCGCGATTTCTGATTAATGAATTATATATTGCCTTTATTTTGAACAGAATATCTATTTACTCTTTTTGCGGTCAGAGGCATATCTCCTCTCCCCGTCCTTCCAGCTGAAACGATGTGTGAAACATCATTTTACAGGGTTCTCTGAGAAGGTTCATAGCCCCGCGGAGCACCTTAAATCTCTCCGATCTCATGTGGCTTTTCAGATCCGCCTGTGTCGCCCATTCCTCCAGGAGACAGAGTTCATTTTCATCCTCCACACTCTGGAAAAAGTCGGAGCGCAAACATCCTTTCTCCATCCTTATTCCTCTGTTCAGTGAAGCTATAGTCTGTGTGAGCTCGTTTCGCTTTTCTGAACCTACCTTAATGTGTATGAGGACCGTAATCATGGCTTTCTTATGTGCATGAAGCTTGCCAATAGCCACAAAAAAACGAGTAATTTTTATATATTTAATAATAACAGTTATTTAAATTGGCAGATGAGGTATGAGCAGGAACACCGGTGCTTTTAATTTACCATCAATATTTAACAGAACCGTTACATGTTGAGGGGGTTTTGGCTTAACATTTTCCCGGGGGTTCTATCGGGGTATGAGAGCTCAGGCAAACCGCGTGAAATGTATTATATATGATTTTGAGA
>JAUPLM010000014.1 GCA_030836965.1 Thermodesulfobacteriota bacterium
ATAAACTAGAAACTTTAGTCTTTATCGCCTTCCTTGTACCTGGCCAAAATTGGACGTTCTTCAAAGGTCTTACATGAACGAATCCAGACAACATGACAGTTATTATTAATTAACATCATCGGTGTTGTTCACCCCCTCAACCACCGGGGGACAAAATTTTTTTAAATGATATCTGCGAAACGGCGCTCCATTTTCCTGAAATAAAAGATGCCTGTAACGAAGAGGCATATACTGATCGTACCGGATATCAAAATGTCCGTCCAGAACAACGGCATGTTCAGCAGCGAGGAACGAATACCGGTAATTAACCCCGCCATGGGATTCAGATTGATCAGCCACCGCCACCGTTCCGGAACAATACTTGCCGGATATATTACAGGGGTGGCAAAAAGCCAGAACTGAATCAGAAAAGGTATAACATAGCGGAAATCACGGTAAGCAACATTGAGGGCAGCCAGAATCATGCCGACCCCCATTGCGGCGACAGTTATCAGAACCATAAGCAAGGGAAAATAAATGATCCCTGATCCCGGATAGATGCCGTAGTAGACCATCATCACAATCAGGAGGATGAAGGAGATAAAGAAATCCAGGAAGCCGGCTCCCAGTGAAGCGGCTGGGATGATTATTCTCGGAAAATATACCTTGGAAATAAGATGGCTGTTGGCGACCAGGCTGTTTCCGGAGCTGCCGATGCCGCCGCTGAAGAATTGCCATGGCAACAGAGCAGTGTAAACAAAAATAGGGTATGGGAGATTATCCGAGGGAATTCCGGCCAGATGCCCGAAGAAAATCGTAAAGACAACCATATTCATGAAAGGTTGCAGTATGGCCCACAACCCTCCCAGAACAGTCTGCTTATATCGTACCTTGATATCCCGCACGACAAGAAAGCGCAGCAGTTCCCTGTAATTCCACAGTTCCCGAAACTGGAATCCGGAGAATTTACCCCTTGGCTCGATTATGATTTCCTGTGTTTGCCCTTCGTTCATATCTGTTTTTATACCTTCTGTTTCATATCTGAATCATCCTGACGGGGCAAATTACCGATCTTGGGAATCATGATCACTATCGCTGTTAAAAACCAGAAGGGTTCCATAATACGGACAATGATGAAAGTATTTGCCCCGATTGCATGGACAAGCATTGCAAAAAATCCGGCCAGAAACCCGGTGGAAACTCCGAGAAAGAAAGGATCATCCGCATACAGCCGCCAGGCATGGATGGCGTTTCTGTATATAGCCGTCAGCAGGGCTATGAAAAAAAATAATCCCAGGAGGCCGGTCTCAGCCAGAACACGGGGATACTGGGCATCGATGAAAGAATATCCCGTGACGCCGTATCCTATAACCGGCTGTTCTATGAAATCTCTTGTTAACACGTTTTTCCACGATATCAGTCGGGCGGATGTTGAAGTATCAACGCGTACGCCTCCGACAACAAGCTGCCCTTCTTCCTTAGGTTGAAAGAAGGTATACATCGCTCTATCCTTAACACCTGACGGCAACAGAAAAGCAGACAGAAGTATAAGAAACACCAACGGTATGATAACGACAAATTTTCTTTTGCTGAACCAGATCAGAGCCAGCAGCATCGGTCCCAGGGCCAGCCAGGAGCTCCTGGAAAGTGTTGCTGCAAGAGTAATAAGAATGAAAAACACGAGTCCAATGAGAAAATATTTCTGGTTTTTTGTGCCGTAGTTGTTGAATAAAAGTCCTAAAACAAGAGAAAGTATGAGCACCAGATAACCGCCCAGGGTGTTCGGCTCGCCGACTTCCCCTTCAAAAGGCGCGGAAACACGGACGCCGGATGGTATCTGATAAATGGAGATGGCACAGACAATCATGCAGACGATCAGAATCGCCCAAACCAGGCGTTCCATCTGCTTTTTTTCTTTCAGGTAATTAACCGCCATAAAATAGACTATATAATATTCGAAGTATTTAAGGACGAAAAAGAACCCCGCCGTCCCCTTTACCCGTCCCATCATGTATCCGATAAGGGTGGCCACAAGACAGGCAAGAAAATAGAAGGCTATATACCGGTTCAGAGGAGTCTTGAGAAAGAGCCCCCGTTCCTTATTGACGGCCGTGCTCAAAAACCAGCTGAAGCCTATGATAAGCAGGAGAAAATCGTCCAGCCGAAGCGTCGTGCCCCGGCTGCGGACGCCTTCACCGGTTGCGCCTCCGACACCGAATTGCGGGCCCAGGAGCATGGCGCCTATCAGGATATAGAGACCCAGCTCCGGATTCATGAAGCAGATCAATGCGAGAATAATAGCTCCGACGGCAGCGAAAGCGACGCCGATAGTTACCTTGGTAAGAAACATCCCCCCCACCAGTGTTAACACTATAATCGCTATAAAAGGGAGAATGGTTCTGATATCCGGTTCAGCTTTATTAAGCATTATGGCCTGGGTTTGATGATTACTCAGGTTTCAAGTCTGAAGGCTGAAGGCCTGAAGTTTACAGACGGGCTGCCTGAGAATTACATGGTTTTATGTTAAGATGAACATGAAATATCTTTTTCCATTAAACATTCGATGTCCGATGTTCTATGTTCGATGTTCTAAGTCAGTCTTTTTTATTATCTTCATTCCGATGGCTGATATCCACCGGTCTGTACGAATGGTCCTTATATTTGAAGTAGTCCTCAATATAATCAATCATGCCGCCTTTTACACCAAGTATCGCAGCAATGATGGTCACCACTATGGATATTATTACAAACCACTTGATAGGTGTCCCGGACTTCCTCTTTTTTATTTTTTTTCGTTTAAAGAGACCCATTTAATTAAAAAGATTTCTTTTCTGAAAGTTTTTACTTGTTACCCGGAGCCCTGGCGACTATTTTTGCATCCTTGTAGATCATCCAGCCGGGATATGCGGCGCCCATGTTTTTCTCCCGGATATACTTCATGGCTTCGTTTTCTGAAGCATACGGACCTATAAAGATCCGGTAC
>JAUPLM010000180.1 GCA_030836965.1 Thermodesulfobacteriota bacterium
TCTCGTAACTTTTTTTTCGGTAAGATCGGCCGCTGGCTTTATATACTCCTTTTTTCTTTTTCCACCGCGGCCCTGATCACGCCGGTCATGACGGCCATTGCCACAAGGACAGGCATTGTCGATATTCCCGGCGGACGCAAGATTCATTCGGAGGCTACCCCCCTGCTCGGCGGTGTGGCCATTATCATCTCCTTTATCTCCGCGATCCTCTCCAATATGATTCTCGATACCCGTGTCATTATTCTGATCGCCGGAGGCACGGTTGTGGCAATCGTCGGGCTTATCGATGACTGGAAAAATATCCGGGCGGGCTACAAGCTCTTCATTCAGGTTGTTGTAGTCATCATCCTGATCCGTTACGGGATCATACTCGATCTCTTTCCAATCCATACGACCTGGGGCTATCTCCTGAACGCCGCCCTTTCCATCATATGGATCGTGGGTCTGACCAACGCCATGAACTTTATAGACGGCATGGACGGCCTGGCTACGGGCGTGAGCGCAATAATTTCTCTCTTTCTGGGGCTTGTTGCATTTCAGACCAGCCAGCCGTTCATGGGCTGGATCGCAATAGCCATGCTGGGAAGCTGTCTCGGTTTTCTTCCTTTCAATTTCAGCATGAACAAACGGGCGTCAATTTTCTTGGGCGATGCCGGAAGCACCTTCGTCGGTTTCGTCCTCTCGGCCCTGGCCATCAAGGCCGCCTGGGCGGACAACAATCCGATCGTATCTTTTGCAACCCCCATTCTTATCTTCTGGGTGCTGATCTACGATATGGCATATATAAGCATAGAGCGAGTCATTTCCGGCAAAGTGAAAAATTTCCGGGATTGGATCGATTATGTGGGTACCGATCATATTCATCACCGCCTTCTTGCTGTTTTCGGCGACAGGAGAAAAGTGGTTTTTTTCATCTTCTTTCTCTGTGCCACTCTCGGCATAAGCGCAATTACATTGAGAAACGCCCGCCTCATAGACGGGATTCTGACGGTTCTGCAGGCATTTCTTATTACCGTCATCGTTTCGATCCTTGAATATTCGGGCCGGAAGGATTAAACATAAGAAAGTGGTCCAGCCATATCCGCCATACTGATTGGCGGACGTGCCGATGGCGGGTCTTCGGCAGGGTTCAAGTGAAACGAAGTGAAGCATCAGCCCTTACCCTGAATATGCTTCAGGCCTGAAATCATGCAAAGGTCTCAAAGAGGTATTATGAAAAAGTCCCGGACTGAAAAGATAAGATCACTCGGACTGTGCCTCGGCGCCTCAACTGTTTCAGCTGTCTGGATAGAATCTGAGTTCCGCTCCGGCACGGGGACATCCTGTCTGTCTAAGAAACCCGGGCTTAAGGGTTTTTTAACACTCCCTCACGAAGGCGATCCCAGGCGCACACTACTTTCCGTATTCAAGCATACCGGAAATTCTTTCGACAGGATAGCCTCAACCGGCCGCAGGTTCCACAAGCTTCTTAATTTATCAACTATTCCGGAACCCGAAGCGGTTGAATATGCATACGGATTTGTGAAACATCCGGATATCTCCTCCCCGGCCATTGTCTCCGCAGGCGGCGAAACTTTTATGGTCTATGTGTTAAACCGGGCAGGAAGGATTTCCAATGTTTTTACCGGAAACAAATGCGCTTCAGGGACGGGTGAATTCTTTTTACAGCAACTTCGGAGAATGAATGTTTCGATAGAAGAAGCGGCCGGCTGGGCGGTGTCGGAAGAGCCTCATTCCGTTTCAGGCCGCTGCTCCGTTTTCTGCAAATCGGATTGCACACATGCAACCAACAAGGGCGTTCCAAAAGCCAGAGTAACTTCAGGCCTGTGTAAAATGATGGCAAGCAAGATCCTGGAGCTCTTAAAGAAGGTTAAAAGAGAAAATATCATGATAACCGGGGGAACAACCCGTAACAGTATGATGATAGAATACCTGCAACGGGAAATCCCGGGCCTTATCGTCCCCCGGGAGGCTCCTTATTTTGAAGCGCTGGGGGCGGCATTATGGGCTCTTGAACACGAAACGCTCCCTTTATCCTGTACGGAGGCTCTGTTTAAAAATGAAGCGATATCCTTTGAAACGCTCTTGCCCTTAAAAGACTTTGAAAATATGGTGGAATTCAAGACCGTTTCGGAAGGTGAAATCAAAGCTGGAGACATCTGCACTTTCGGGCTTGATGTGGGGTCGACGACTACAAAGGCGATTCTTTTGAGAAACAGGGATGATGCTATACTGGAATCTGTCTATCTTCGGACAAACGGTGATCCGGTGGGAGCATCCAGAAAGTGTTATGAACGGATAACCGGAGAGATTGAAAAGAAGATGCCTCTTTCGGAAATAAGAATCGAAGGGCTGGGCGTGTGCGGCTCAGGCCGCCAGATCGCAGGTCTTCATGCGCTTACGGACGGTATTATAAATGAAATAATAGCCCATGCGGCGGCGGCTGTATATTTCGACCCGAAAGTCGATACGATATTTGAAATAGGTGGACAGGATGCAAAATACACATACATAACCAATTCAGTGCCTTCGGATTACGCCATGAACGAGGCATGTTCAGCCGGCACCGGCTCGTTTCTCGAAGAATCGGCTCAAGAGACTCTCGGAATAAGGATGGAAGATATAGCCGGTGTAGCCCTGAAGGGATCGAAGCCTCCGAATTTCAATGATCAATGCGCCGCTTTCATCTCCTCCGATATTAAAAACGCCATTCACGAAGGATTAGAACACGAAGATATAGTTGCAGGCCTTGTATATTCGATCTGCATGAATTATTCGAACAGGGTAAAGGGAAACAGGCCCGTAGGGGAGAAGGTATTCATGCAGGGAGGAGTATGCTACAACCACGCTGTTCCTCTTGCCATGGCTGCTTTGGTCGGCAAACCGATTGTTGTGCCTCCCGAGCCCGGGCTCATGGGAGCATTCGGCGCGGCGCTGGAGGTTAAAAGAAGAATCGAATCCGGGTTGATGCCAAAAAAGAGTTTCGATTTAAAAACTCTTGCGGAACGGGAGGTCAGATACGGAAAATCATTCACATGCAGGGGAGAAAAGAACGAATGCGACCGGCGCTGTAATATAGCGGTCATTGAACTTGAGAATAGAAAATATCCGTTCGGGGGAGCCTGCAACCGATACTATAACCTGCGCCATAATATCAAAAGCGATGCCGATAAGCTTGACCTTGTCCATGTTCGCCAGAAGCTTGTTTTCGGAAAATATGCCGCTTCACATTTAAATGGATCAAAAAAAGGATTAAAAGGCCGGATCGGAATAAACAGGAGCTTCCTGGTCAATACTTACAATCCGTTATATTCGACTTTTTTCCGTGAGATCGGATTTGAACCCGTAGTCCCGGGAGTTTCTTCTAAAGAAGGA
>JAUPLM010000015.1 GCA_030836965.1 Thermodesulfobacteriota bacterium
AACACCCCCTTTTGCCCGATTACTATAAAGATTTGGTTTCTGGTCTCTGGTTTGTTGTCTCTGGTTTTTCTCTTTTAACCAGAAACTATAAACCAGAGACCTTGATCTTTGGTTTTCCTTGCAGAATGACTTTTTACGAAGCTGTCAACTTTGATCATCCGATTTTCAGCACAAGCCCTGCCCCTGTGTCGCCTGCCGCGCATCCTCCCCAGAGCAGATAACCGCCACCCAGCATTGCCACTTCTTCTATTCCTTCAATTATGCAGCGGCCCGCAGTAGGCGCCTGGGGATGTCCGTATATAAGCGAGCTTCCGTAGTTGTTGAAGCCGTTCACGTCTATATTCATCTGTTTTGAAAGATAAATATCATTTGCAGCAAAAGGATTGTGAGTCTTTATCGCTTTGACATCTTTTATTGTGATACCGGCATTATCAAGAGCCATTTTTACTGCCGGAACGACCGCCATGGCCATAAAACCTTTTTTAGCCCTTGCGAACCCGTAGGATACTATCCTGACTTCGATTTTGGGATCGCCGCTCAGTTCTTTTGCCTTTTCTCTTGTCGTCACAACAACCGCGCAGTTTCCGTCTGCCGGATGGGTCTGCGCTCCAAAAGTGTGTGTCCCGTCGGGAAGAACTGTTTTTAAAGCCGCAAGACCTTCTTTCGTGCATGGGGTAATTCCTTCGTCATCTTCCACGATTATCGTTTTTTTCTTTGAAACGCTGACTTCAGCCGGAAACATATAACGTTTTTTGAAAGCCTTGTCGTTTGCCAGTGAGTCCATGTACTGTTCGTAGCGTCTCAGGGCTACCGCATCACATTCTTCTCTTGTTATCCCTGCTTCCTTTGCAACATTTTCGGCCGTCTGGATCATCGCGCCTTTCGCCCACGGATCCCTGCCGAAGTTGTCCATCATCCAGTTTTCGGAAAGCACCTCGCCTCCGGGACCGTTCGGGTTGGGCCAGACCGTATGCGGGCCGTTCGAGCACTTGTCGGTCATGAGACAGTATGCGTTTTTATAAAAACCTGTTTCGATTCCGACCGCCGCCTGGAAGATGCATGTGGTCGATGTAGTGCATGCCTGGCTGAGCAATACCCCTGGAATTCCCGGGGCGCCGATCAGTGCCGCAGCCCACGGGCTTCCGTAAAACCACTGGGGCTGGCCGATCGTTATCCCGAGGAAGAGATAATCGAACATCGCGGGATCCCACTTTTTCTGCGCAAGCCATCTTTTGGCCGTGTTTGCGGCAAAAATAATGGCGTGCTCATTTGCGAAGCTACCCTGCCATCTGGAAAAAGGTGTGCTGTAGTAGCCCTTGTAGGGAATGTAAGCTTTAGTCAACATTTTTCTAAACCTCCATTTATATATGATATGGTTTCTAAGAAATCAGGAATATTTTTCCCTTAGAATCCGATGCAGGATTTTACCTGTCGGTGTTCTCGGCATTTCATCAGGTTGTATGAAGAGTATCTGTTTCGGGCGCTTGAAGCTTGCGAGCTTATCCTTGCAGTAGTCAATCAGGGTTTTTTCATCTATATCATCTTTTGTAATGACGATGGCGACAACCTTTTCGCCCCATTTGTCGTCCGACACGCTTATTACGGCCGCGTCGAATACGCAGGGATGACATCCGATAACCTCCTCGACCTCACTCGGATATACGTGTTCGCCGCCTGTTATTATCATGTTGTCTTTCCGGTCTACTATCTGGTAAAAACCCTCCTCATCCTTTTTTGCCATGTCGCCTGCCGAAAACCATTCGCCCCTGAAAGAAGCAGCGGTCTTTTCCGGCAGTTTGTAGTACCCGTCAAAGAGCATGGGGCCCCTCGAATAAAGCTCCCCGACCTCTCCGGCACCGGCTTCTTTACCTTCCGCATTGATGATTTTAATGAAGTCGGTTCCTATAGACTCATATCCTATGGATCCGAGTTTCCGGAGCTGATCTTCGGGTTTTAAGACGGTAACTATTCCGGCTTCAGTTGAACCGTAACCTTCATACAGTTCAACACCCGGGAAACACTCCATTATGGCAAGCTTCATGCTTTTTCTGGCCGGGGCGGAAGAGCAGAGGAGTTTTTTAATCGAGCTTACATTGTATTTTCTTGCTTCAGGAGGCACATTCAATATCAGGTTGTAATGAGTGGGAATGAGGGAGATGAATGTGATTTTTTCCTTCTCGATTATTCCAAGAATCTCCTCGGCCTTGAAGGATCGGGCAGGGTGCACGTAAACGGAGCCGCCGATATATAGAAATGTAAATGTGAAAAAGGTTGAATTTATATGGCACAGCGGCATTACATTCAGGCATACGTCATGAGGTTTGAATCCGAAATCAACCGCATTGATGAAATAGAAGGAAAGATGCGATTCGTGGGAGCGGATCACCCCTTTGGGTTTTCCGGTAGTGCCTGAAGTGTAGATCAAAATCCATGTGTCTCCGGGAAGAACATGCGCGTCCGGCTCGCTCTCAGGAGAGTCTTTTATGAAACTTTCATATTCCCGGTAGCCGGGCCTTTCCTTCCCCGCAACGATGTATTTATCCGCGGAGATATTCGGAAGGCGGGGTTTTATTTCATCTATGACAGGCGCGAATTCGTTGTCGACTATGAGTGCTTTCGCGTCGGAATTGTTGACTATATATTCTATATCTTTTCCGACAAGGCGGAAGTTCATCGGGACGATGACAATTCCTGTCTTTGCAACAGCAAGATAGATTTCTATTATTTCTATGGAGTTTTCAAGGAGAACCGCGACCTTGTCTCCCTTTTTAAGTCCGAGGCCGAGAAGGCTGTGGGAGAGACGGTTCACCCTGCTGTTCGTCTCAGGATAGGTGAAGCTTCTTTCCCTGTCTTTTAGAGCCGTTGCTGCAGGAAAATGTCTTGCGTTTATTTTCAGCATCTGGCCGAGATTCATCCAGTGGGCCATACCATTACTCCTCCTGAATCGGTTTTATGCACAAGGCCGGATCGGCTTCAACTAACAGAAGGAAACCGGTCTCTCCGGCCGTATAGGCTCCTTTAAGCCTGATTGCCTGCCGTCTTCCGGGGTGTGACGGAAATTTTATACTCCGGAAATATAGCATATATTATCGAAAAAGAACTAAACCAAGGGTCTCCCCATTGTCAAGACAAAAAGGGAGTTTGTTTAAGTAGCGTAATTGGGTGATACTGTATGGATTTGCAGTTAAATCCTGTGCGTTAATAATTTATACGGAGTATACGATGGAAAAAGATTCCGTTAATCCGTTCCGTAAAAAACAGATGTTTTCCGTCAACATAACAGAAACCGCATTATGAAAATAGAATAGGCCGGTAAACCAGTGGGCTTTACGAATATCGCTGCCGGTAGGTTTTTTCCATCTTGATCAGGTTATGGGAAAACTGCTGTAAATGCCGCGCCATTTCTCTGGCAGCCCCGTCGCCATCGCCGGATATTACGGCCTGGATGACGCCCTGATGCTCACCGGGACCATGAAGCAGATCATGATCAGATGCGACGGTAAGAACCACTTCAGCGGTCAACATCAGCATGGACCGGACAATGACTTCAAAAAACTGATTGCCGCATATCCTGGCAAGAGATTTGTGCACACGGGTCAATCTGTCGATCCTGTCTTCATAGGATACATAGTCGATATGCTCCTCCTGTTCCGCTTTCATGAGTATATCCTCGTGAGACGTGTTGAAATTCAGGGCGGCCTGACGGGCGACTTCCGGCTCAACATGAAGACGCACCTGAGCAATGTCTTGCATGGACAGCTTGTTGGTCTTGAAGAGATCCAAAAAGGCGTTCCCGACCTGATTGAATGTAAGATCCGTGACATAAGCACCGCCCGCGGGACCCTGACGGATGCCGACAAATCCGCGCAGTTCCAGGGCGCGTATCGCCTCACGGATCACCCCTCTGCTGACCTGAAATTCAAGGCTGAGTTCCCGCTCGGAAGGCAATTTTTCGCCAGGCTTGAATCTTCCCGAAAGAATGGAATCCTTGAGCTGAACCAGAACATCCTCAAAAATACGGTTTGTTTTAACAGGTTTGAACTGGATCATGACAACCTCTATGAAATAAATATATAAGAAAGAAATATTGGCTTGACATTAAACATAAGACCATACTAATTAATGACCGTCAAGAAAAAAAATACGCTATTGACAAATGAATTGAGTTCATGAGGCTTTAATTTAACCAGATCAATTAACACTTAACCCTTTGAACAGAACTATTTATTTTCGACTTTTTTACCGCCCGAATTGACAATTGGATTGTAACAGGAATGTAGATTGCAAGTGTTGAAAACTAATTAACATGTCTGTTATGAATCTCCCCGCCGCAAAGCGGACGGGTTTTTAAGAATTATATAAAACAGGGAGGATGTATCATGAAAGAAAAGCAATGGGTGTTCCGTTATCTGCTTCCGGCGTTGTTGGTTGTTATCTTCATTATACCGATGAACATTTTCGCGGCCGATCCCATAGTAATAGGCGTCCCCACTTCCACCGGATTCCTGGAAGGAAAGGAAGGGCTGAAAGCCGTGGAACTGGCGGTATCGGAAATCAACGGCGCGGGTGGAGTCAAAGTCGGTAAAGAAAAAAGGCTCTTTAAAGTCGAATCAATCGATATTCGCGATGCAGCACCGGGAGTTCCGGTTCCTGAAGCCCTGCTTGGCATCGAAAAACTAATTCTGGAGAAAAAGCCGGCAGCCCTGCTGATCGGACCATTCCGGTCTGAAGCCCTTGTTGCCAGCATGGACATAATTGCCAAATACAAAGTCCCGATGCTGGGCGCTATAGCAATGACACCGGCTTCGGAGGAAAAAATCAAACAGGATCCTGAAAAATATAAATATATCTTCCGCCTGGCCCTGAATGCCAAATACCTTGTGAAATATCTGGCCGGCACCATGGGGCTTATCAATTCCGAATTTGGTTTTAACAAGGTGTATATACTGAATCAGGATGTTGAATGGGCACGAAAAACGGCTGAAATTATCGGACAGGCGTATTTCCAGAAGGCAGGCTGGACCATCGTGGGACAGGAAAGCTTTCCGACCGGAACCTCGGATTTTTCTTCTACTCTGATGAAAATACGGGCATCCGGCGCTCAGGTGATTATGCCGATATTTGACATGCCGCAAAGCGGTATTCTGGTGAAGCAGTGGAATTCCATGAAGGTTCCTTGCCTCATGGCCGGCTTTATATCTCCGCTTGCCGGACCCGGCGCTTGGAAAACATTCGATCAGAAAATTGCCGGCACTATCAACAGCATCTTTGAAATGGGGAGCGCCATTTCTTCCCCGAAAGTCCCCAAATCGGTAGCCTTTCTGAATGCGTATGAGAAGCGCTTTGGTAATCCGATAGAGGCCGGACACGGCCCCGGTCCGGCATATGAATCGGTCTATGTCCTTGCTGAAGCCATCGAGCGGGCAGGCACCATCGAATCCGACGCGGTTGTGGCGGAACTGATAAAAACCAACCGGCAGGGTGTATTGGGCCAGGTGAAATTCGATAACGGCCACCAGGCTGTTTACGATATGAATCCACAGGAATCGGCTGTTGCCGCCATGTTTCAATGGACGCCGGATGGAAAGCGTACTATAGTCTTTCCGACCAGTCTGGCCGAGGGAAAAATTCAACTGCCGGCCGGGCTGTCGTCACTCAAATAAATTTTAATTGTTCCCAATCGCCCCTGAAGGTGGCCACCCATCATCAGGAGGCGATTGGCAAAACCGGCGCAACAAAAAAAATTATCTAACAGGATATACCAATTCGCGAAGCCTTGTAACCGCTAATCAAAGCATCATGCCGGAGAAATAACAATGCTTACCGGAACCATCATTTACGCCATAATAAACAGCGCTATCCTCGCGCTCACCGCCATCGGTTTCAATCTGACTTTCGGAATCAGCGGGGTGGCCAACTTTGCCTACGGCGCCTTTTATGTTATGGCAGCTTACGGGGTCTGGATGCTCATCCATATGGCCCACCTGCCTTATCCTCTGGCTGTGCTGATTTCAATCAGCTTTACCACCCTTTCTGGCGCCCTGATGTACCGCTTCGTGATCGTACGGATAAAAGGCCAGACTCTATCCGAAGTCATTGCCACATTCGGTATCGGCCTCTCCGTGCTGGAGCTGTTCCGGTATTTCGGTTTTGTAGGATTTGAATACACGCTGCCCGTCTTCCATGATAAAAGTTTCATAATCGCTGGCGCATATGTGGATGCGCAGCGCCTGTTTATCCTGGCCTTTGCCGTGGCGCTGATCATAGCCCTTTGGCTCTTCACACATTATACCCACCTGGGACTGGCTTTCAGGGGGATCGCGCAGGATGAACGAACCGCACTTACTTTCGGCATGGACCCGGATCGCATCGCCAGTCTGGCGGTTTCATTCGGGGCGGGTCTTGCAGCCATTGCCGCCACAGTGATCGTTCCCCTGGGCAGTATATCTCCGGAGGAAGGCTATGACGTTCTGATCAAGGCTCTGGCCGTATGCATCATCGGCGGGCTCGGCAGCAGCGGCGGCGTGATCATAGCCAGTGTGGTGGTCGGCTTTGCGGAACGCTTTACCGATTCTTATATTGGCTCGCACTGGACCATGATAGTCAGCCTTGCGGCGCTTCTAGTGGTTCTGGTGATCAAACCATCCGGTATTTTCGGCAAACAAAAGGAACTGGAAGAAAGGATATAAGACAGTGAAAAGACGCAAAGAGCGGATCGACCGGGGCATCAAGGCAAGATCTCAGGATATTTTTGCCCTCTCTTCCTGGCGGGAAATGCTTTATCTGGCCGGGCCCCGTTTTCTGCCTGTTCTGATATGCCTGCTGTTGCCCCTTGTTCTGGGCGTTTACTGGCAGAAGGTGCTGATGTCAGTAGCTGTATTCGCCATACTGGCTATTTCATGGGATATTCTGGCGCAAAGCGGCATGATATCCCTGGGTCAGGCGCTCTTCTTCGGAACTGGAGCTTATTGCAGCGGCATCATGAACCATTACTGGGGATTTTCACCGCTGCTCACCCTGCCGGTTGCCGCAATCTGCGGGGGACTGATCAGCACCCTGCTGCTTCTGCCGGTACTCAGGCTCCGGGGGGTCTATTTTTCAATGGTCACGCTCATTATTCCCCTGATGCTGGTGCGGGTGATCGAAGCCACGAAAATATTCGGCGGCACTGAAGGTTTAAGCGGCATGGATCCGTTGCCGTCCGCAACGTTTGAGGTATACCTCATCGTCATTCTCCTTTTAGCGGTATTGTTCGGGTTCAGGCGTCTCATGGACTCGGACTATGGCCTGATATTAAAAGGCATCAGCGATAACGACCGTTCGGTGATCAATGCCGGAATCAATATCTACTGGTTCAAGGCCCAGGCCCTCTTTATCGCCGCCGGCATCGCCGCATTTGCCGGCGCTTTCATGACCCATGTTTACAGGTTTGTGGGCATGC
>JAUPLM010000181.1 GCA_030836965.1 Thermodesulfobacteriota bacterium
AAACCTTATATATATTTTCAAGCTCCATAACAAAGCTGACTCCAGCTTCGGTCCGGCCTTCCATAAGCAGGGGTACCGATACAACTATGTACCGATCCTGCATCCAAAAAACTCCCCACGCAGTTCCAGTAAGTTGAGTCTTTTTTCTTGAGGATTCAATTGACTCTTTGTTAATAACCTTTAGCTCATCAAACAACGGGCAGTTCGGACTGTCCGGATATATTATATTTGAATTTCTGTCCTGTAATATGACACAGGAAAATCCGGCCATATCTATAATAACGCTGAGCTTATCCTTGTAGTCAGGTTGCAGGATTAAAATGCCGGAATCAGGCTTTTTTATCAAATGTTTCTCTATGTCGTAGGATAAAAGATATCCTTTTGAAATGGCGGATTGTATGTAATCTCTTTGCGCTATGATAATCATTATTATATCAACGAGAAGCATTGCAACAGCCAAAAGGATTGCAAGTTTAATGGCGATATTGGTTTTAATCCCGTGAAAAGCCACCATCAGCTCCGTAGATTATAATGGTTTGATAAAAATGTTTACTCGTGCTTATTATTACAATACAACAGCGCCTGCTTGCAACAGCTAAACGGAATCGGTAGGAATCGACAGCGAAGGAATAAATTTGGAAAAATGTGTTAACCACAAAGACAGAATTACCAGCTATTCGTGTATGAAACACGGTGTCTATATGTGTGAAGAATGCATGCACTGCACCGATCCGACCATTTATTGCAAATTCCGCCAGTCCTGCCCGATATGGTATACGGATAAAAACAATAAATCGGAAAATAAAGTAACCAAAAGCTCCTGATGATAAGCTTCAAGTAAGCATCTGAAGAATCTCCCGATACCACAAACAGCCGGGAGATGCCCTTCTTTTTATTAAGTCGTCAGCTTAGTCATTTTATCTGCAATACCGTCAAATGCTCTCGCGACAGGAGAATTCGGGTGCTTATCAATTAAAGACGTGCCGGAATCCCCGCATGACACCACGTTCTGATCAAACGGAATTTTGCCGAGAAACTCTATGCCGGATTCCAGTGCCGTTTTTTCTCCCCCGCCTGTACCGAAAAGATCAATCATTTTATTGCAATGGGGACAGATAAAGCTGCTCATGTTTTCAATCAGTCCGAATATTTCCATTTTTACGGTTTTACAGAAACTGATCGACTTTCTGACATCTGCAAGTGAAACTTCCTGTGGTGTTGTGACAATAATTGCCTTTGCATCTTTTATGGTTTGCGCAACAGTCAAAGGCTCGTCACCTGTACCGGGAGGGCTGTCTATAATCAGAAAATCAAGTTCACCCCAGTCAACATCTCCTATGAATTGCTTTATAGCGGAATACTTAACAGGGCCGCGCCATATAATCGCATCATCCTTATTCGGGGTAAGTGCCTCTATGGATACAGCGCTTAATTTTGCGGAAGATTTCATGGGAGCAAGTTTATGATTCTTGCTCAAATCGAGCAGCCCAGTCAGGCCAAGCATTCTCGGGATATCGGGACCGTGAAGATCGACATCCATCAATCCGACTTTAAATCCTTTGTTTGAAAGAGCTATGGCAAGATTCACGGAAGTGCTTGTTTTGCCGACTCCGCCTTTTCCACTCATAACGATAAACTTGTGTTTTATTTTTTTCAGAGATCCTTCAACCGAAGAATCCTGGGCATCTTTTTTCATTTTCTGTTTTGCCGCATCACAACCGGCTCCGCTGTGTATGATTTCCATAAAACCATCCCTCCCCGAATAATTTGCAATAATTAGTAAATTTTTTAAAATTATGCCGGCAAAGTAATCCCGCGATTCTTCATTGTCAAGTTATACCGTTTTTTAGAAATAAAAGGGGCGGAATAACATGATTATTCCGCCCCTTTCCAATATTGTATATTTTAAATTATTTTACAGTCCGACTTCTGCAAGGTCCGGCCCTAAATATGTCCGTTCATTCTCACCGAGAACACCCAGCGAAAGGCATATCAGTGTCCACAAATGAACCGTATGGTATCCTACACCATAATGTTCGGACAAATCATGGACCTGCGCATGGCAGTTATGACATGGCGTTATGCAGTATGCTGCTCCTGTATTCCTGATCTGCTCATCTTTCAGTTTTCCATAGGCGCGTCTTGCTTCAGGCATACCCGACTGAAGAAAGCCCCCTCCTCCTCCGCAGCAGTAATTATTCGACCTGTTCGGAGTCATATCGACAAAGTTCTCTTCGCCGACAACCGCTTTTACAACAAACCGCAAATCCTCGGCAACAGGGTCCCCAAAACTCTTGCGGACCAGCTGGCATGGATCCTGAACAGTAAACTTGACCTTTAAATCTTTATTCCAGTCGGAATTGACTTTAAGTTTTCCTTCCCGGATCCACTGGGCATAATACTGAATAATGCTTTTTATTTCGAAATTGTAGGGGATGTTGAATTTTTTCAGTCCGGCCCGGACTGCGAAAAGTTCATGCCCTCACTCTGTATTGAGCCAGACCTTGCATTTCAAATCATCCACAGCCTTAGCCTTGACTTGCACAATATGCTTCCAACTCTCATTGTCAGCAATAAACATGCAATAATTCTCGGCAGCCCATCCTTTCGAACCATATGTCCAGTCAGCGCCGACCAGATGAAGAATCTTCCACAACGGGACCATTTCATCCGGCTCA
>JAUPLM010000016.1 GCA_030836965.1 Thermodesulfobacteriota bacterium
ATCCCATGAAAAGAATTCATGATTCCCCACACAGTACCGAACAGGCCGATAAAAGGCGTTGTGTTGCCCGTAGTAGCGAGGAACGGCACCATCTGAACCAGTCTGGTAACTTCCGTATTGATGGCTCTCCTTAATGCGCGTTTCACGTTATCTATTCCTGCGAACCTGGCGCTTATCGACAAATCATCAGCGCCGGTTCCATGGGATGCTATAGGTACACCTGACTGGCTTAATTTTGTCAGCTCCATATAACCTATTCTGAATATTCTAGCTATCGGACTGCCGGATAATTCCTTTGCCTTTGCGTAAGCATCTGAAAAATCACGGCTCTTCCAGAAATATTCGGTAAAATATTCGGACTCCCTGAATGCCCGCCTTATGTATGAGTATTTAATGAAAATAATCGCCCATGAAACTATGGAAAAAAATACGAGCGTGAGGAGGACAGCCTGAACCATCAGTCCCGCAGTGCCAATCATGCGAATTAAGTCGAGATGCTGTGTGGGCATAAGATAACTCCGGTATTTTCCAAGCATTATAATAGATACTAACTGCCAGTTTTCAATCATTTATTTTATATCGGCCATTACAAATCGTGTCAAGGATAAGTTGCCCTTCTAACAATAATTTAACAATCAGATTACGGCTCCATAAACAGCCGATAAGCAGTAACTTACTGAAATGCTATTGCCGCTGAATAAAATTTATTGACAGAGATGATTTAAAACAATAATCATTTTTTTTCTGATTACTATGCGGATATCCTTTAATAATGGTAAAAAAGCACGTATGCGCCGTGTTAGTAATTTTTTTATTGAAATTTGGACCTTATAGAAGGCGGGGGAGACAATGAACTGGATTACCAGAACCTTCACAAGCTCCATCGGCAAGAAACTGCTGATGGCTGGAACCGGCCTAAGTTTTTGCGCGTTTCTGACGGCGCATCTTATAGGAAACCTGACTCTTTATGCCGGAAGAGATGCTTTCAATTCATACGCCGAGCATCTCCATTCGCTGGGACCGCTGATAACTGTTTCGGAAATCGGCCTCTTATTTTTCGCGATTATTCATATTTTAACCGGTCTCTTTCTTTTTTTTCAGAATATCGCAGCCAGGCCGGCAAGATACGAAGTGAATAAAAACGCCGGAGGCAGGACTGTCGGCTCGTCAACCATGCCTTATACCGGAGTAATACTCATAGCCTTTATCACACTTCATCTGATAAATTTTCATTTTGTAGATAAAACCGGAACAACAATTTTTGAAATAGTCAGGGATGCTTTTGCCAAACCCGCATATATCGTAATTTATGTTCTCGCGGTTATAATAGCAGCCCTCCATGTAAGTCATGGTTTCTGGAGCGCATTTCAAACACTCGGGATAAATCATCCGAAATACATGCCCTTTATCAGAAAAGCCGGAATAGCTTTCAGCCTTATTGTAGGGCTCGGTTTCGGTTTTATCCCGGTCTTTATTTCGATCACAACCTGACGGCTTCGTGAAAAGTCGTATGCGGGCGGATTTGAGTTTTAAGCGGGCGTATTCAGATTTTTTGCAAAGATATAACAACATAAGGAAGGAAATATCATGAGGCTTGATGCAAAAATACCGTCGGGTCCCATTACAGAAAAATGGGACAGGCACCGTTTCGAGCTGAAACTCGTCAATCCTGCAAATAAAAGAAAATATGAAATTATTGTGGTGGGAACAGGACTCGCGGGAGGCTCGGCATCGGCATCGCTTGCCGAGCTTGGCTACAACGTCAAAACGTTCTGCATCCAGGACAGCCCGAGGAGGGCTCACAGTATTGCGGCCCAGGGCGGCATAAATGCTTCAAAAAACTATCAGAATGACGGGGACAGCGACCGGCGGCTCTTTTACGACACCGTAAAAGGCGGCGATTTCAGGGCAAGGGAAGCGAACGTTTACCGTCTTGCACAGTTAAGCGGTAACATCATAGACCAGTGTGTGGCGCAGGGTGTCCCGTTTGCCCGCGAATACGGAGGCCAGCTTGCAAACAGGAGCTTCGGCGGAGCTCAGGTGTCAAGGACCTTCTACGCCAGAGGCCAGACCGGCCAGCAGCTTCTTCTGGGGGCTTACAGCGCCCTTTCAAGACAGATCGGTGCAGGAAAAGTAAAAATGTTTCCGCGCAGGGAGATGCTCGATATAGTCGTGATTGATGGCCAGGCCCGGGGGATCGTTGTCCGGAATCTTGTAAGCGGGAAAATTGAAAAATATTCCGCCGATGCGGTTGTCCTCGCCACGGGCGGTTACGCGAATGTTTTTTTTCTTTCGACAAACGCAATGGCTTCAAACGTCACGGCATCATACAGGGCATATAAAAGAGGCGCCTTTTTTGCCAACCCCTGTTTTACGCAGATTCACCCGACATGCATACCTGTCCACGGGACATACCAGTCGAAGCTCACATTGATGAGCGAAAGCTTACGAAACGACGGCCGGGTATGGGTTCCCAAAAAGCCGGGGGATAAACGCTCCCCTTCCCAGATTCCCGAATCCGAGAGAGATTACTATCTTGAAAACAAGTATCCGAGTTTCGGGAACCTTGTCCCGCGGGATGTGGCATCGCGCAATGCCAAGGAGCAGTGCGACATGGGGAAAGGGGTCGGGGAAACAGGACTAGCCGTCTATCTCGATTTTGCAGAGGCGATAAATAGGGACGGCAGGGATGTGATAGCAAAAAAATATGGGAATCTTTTTCAGATGTATGAAAAGATCACCGCCGATAATCCTTATGAAACCCCGATGATGATTTATCCCGCGGTCCATTACACAATGGGCGGATTATGGGTTGATTACAACCTTATGAGCACGATCAACGGTCTTTTTGTCCTGGGAGAGGCCAATTTTTCCGATCACGGCGCAAACCGTCTGGGAGCAAGCGCTCTCATGC
>JAUPLM010000182.1 GCA_030836965.1 Thermodesulfobacteriota bacterium
GATCTGAAATCAGGGTATGCCATGAGAACTGTTGTTTTAACCTCATCAAGTACGGATTGAGGGTCATACATGTTCACAAGATCCGATATTTGAATTCTCTCTTTACCCATACCTGTCCGGATGCTACAATGAGAATAAAAAGGCCGAAATAAACAGAAGGCGGTTATTTACCTGGTGAGGAGCAGGAAACAGAAACGTTCAGATAAATAATTGTTTCGGTTTGTAACAAGAATCCATACCGGAGTCAAGTCAAGTATGATTCCGGACCCGGCTTCCTGATGATAACACGGGTTTTTAAAAGACCGCAGGAAATTACATTTATGCCCTTTATTAAAATTCCGAATATGAGCGGAAAATTTTTTGTTCCCCTGCAAATACCTGAAACCGTTAAAAAGAAGAGATGTCACGACTGCTTTTCATGCCAGATGTGCAGTGAGACCAGATGCAAACTGTGCAAGACTGAAGAGTCATGCGAAGAAAAAAAAGAGAAAAAATCATGATTCACGGACTTAAAGAGTTTACGCCTGAATTAATTGAAAGAATTCTATGTAAAACCGCGGACATCTTCTTCTCTTTATACCCCCGGCCCCTGCCTGATAGAAAACGTCTCCTTGAATCCAAAATCATTTCGCACCGGGGAGAACACGATAACCGGATCATTCTTGAAAATACCCTGAAGGCATTCGATACGGCCCTTGAAAAAGGCGTTTTCGGCATCGAGTTTGACCTGCGCTGGACAAAAGATTTAAAGCCGATAGTATTTCACGACAAAAATACGAAGAGGCTGTTTAAAAAAAGCATCAATATCAATGAAACAACTTTTTCCGATTTAAAATCAGCATTCCCTGACATACCATCTCTTGCCGAAATAATTATAAGGTACGGGAAAAAGCTTCATCTCATGATGGAAATAAAAGAGGAATTTTATCCCGAGCCTGTTTATCAGGCAGGCATATTAAAAGATCTTTTTTCAGCTCTTGAACCCGTAAAAGATTATCATTTGTTATCCCTTTCACCCGGCATCTTCAGCATCATCGATTTCGTGCCTGAGACCGCGTTTATTCCTGTGGCAAGATTTAATACCGGCAGAATAAGCGAAACAGCGCTTGAGAAGAATTACGGCGGGATTGCGGGGCACTATCTCCTGATTTCTGATTCCATGTTCAAAAAGCACGCGGATAACAATCAGAAGATCGGAACAGGCTTCATAGGTTCCCGGAACAGTCTTTTCCGGGAATTGAACAGGGGAGCCGAATGGATTTTTTCAAATGATGCGGCAAAACTTCAGGCGATTCTCTCTGCCGCTGTAAAAAATCCGACGGCAAAGTAAAAAGCTCATTATGCAAGACGCCGTCCGCCAAAGTTCGGTGGCGGAAGGAATGAAGCGTACATAGAAGTACGCTGGAATAACGAAAGATGAAGCGCAATCCGCCATAGATCTTTGGCGGACAGAATGATTTTTTGCGAAGCCGTCAAGTTTGTTCTTCACGGACAAAGTATAACAGAACTCCTCCCGCGATAAAAAGAATCATTACTGAAGCAATGCCTGCCCTGGATGCGATTTGTCCGATATGCTCCAGCTCGTACAGAGACGGAGAAGGCGGCATCAAAGCCTTTTTTACCATAAGGCCCGTTAAACCCATGAGTGCCGGGCCGAAAATTACCGCGAACTTTCCGAGCATATTATAAAATCCGAAATACTCGGCTGCTTTATCAGATGGAATAAGCCGCGAAAAATATGAACGGCTGAGCGCCTGTATGCCTCCCTGGGAGAGGCCGATTATAACTGCAAGAACGTAGAATTCCGCGCGTTTCGTCATCATAGTTCCCCAGATTACGACAAAGAGATATATTCCGATTGAGAGGAATATCGACCGGCGCACACCCCAGGCTTGCCCCAGTTTCCCAAAAACAATTGCGGCGGGAAATCCGACAAACTGAACAATCAGAAGAGACACGATAAGGTCTTTTGAATCAAAACCAAGCGACATTCCGTAATCTACCGCCATGCGTATTATGGTATCGACTCCGTCGATATAAAACCAGTAGGCAAGCAAAAAAAGAAATATGTTTTTCTGAGATCGTATTTTTTTAAACGTTTCCGATAACTGGCTTATCCCTCCTCCTATTAAACCGATAAAACCGAACCCGGTTTTTACGGATCCGGCTGTTTTGGGCTCAGGTACCCATAAAATGATAAAGAGCGTAAAAAACCCCCACCAGAGCGCAACAGAAAGAAACGATATTTTTACGGCACTAGCCGGGTCGGAGATCCCGAATTTCTCAGGCATCAGCGTCATCAGTACATTTACAAGGAACAGGAGACCTCCACCGAGATATCCCATTCCGTAGCCAAAACCCGACACATAATCGATTTCATCTTTTTCCGCGATGGCCGGCAACAAAGAATCATAAAATATGTTTGCGCCCGCAAAACCTATGATCGCGAAGGAATAGATAAATACGGCAAGAATCCAGTCGCCTTTCTGCACCAGGTACAGGGACGCCGTCATGATCGCGCCCATATAAGCAAAAAAAATAAGGAATTTCTTCTTTATCGAACCTCTGTCCGCTATAGCTCCTAGGAGGGGGGCCATCAGCGCAATGATCATGCTCGCGACCGAATTTCCCAATCCGAGCCTGGCCGTGCTGAGATTGACATCGGCGCCGAAACTCCAGTACTGCTTGAAAAAAACAGGAAAAAAGCCTGCCATTACCGTCGTGGCAAAGGCCGAATTCGCAAAATCATAAAATGCCCACCCTATAACTGCTTTCCTGTTTTTCAGCATGATATTATTCTCGTGCCAGAGGAACTTTTTACAAAGCCATCCACTATTTCAGATGAATATTCCTCATCTCCGAACCCGGTACTATAATTCTGGAGGCTTCCTGGCGCCTCATTTCATTTGCCCTTTCAACAAGCTTTTCCACGGCATCATTTACCGCGGCCGGAAATTTGTCCATCGCTTCACTCAGAGTCTGGGCCTCTATTTCACACTGTATGGGTATAAGCCCTCCCTGCGTCATAAGCTGGGTCTGGGCCATGAAAAATACCTTTCGCTTCATGTCGGGCGCGCCGTCGGGCAGGACCGGCGTAAGCCTCCTTATCGAGCCTGCCTTTAAATCGGTAAAAGATTCCTCAAGATACAGATTATCCTTATCCATTTTGACATCAATTTTCATGCTCTGTTCATTATCACTCATTTATAATCTCCTTTGCCGTCCGAATTTTGACTTTCAACGAACTCGTTGATTTTTATGAACCAGTTGGAAGTTATATGCGAACGGATTTGAGATTTTTGGGAGAAAGATTTTTAAAGAACTGAGCGTTAAAAATCGCAAGGCTTTGAGGGCGTCAGCCCAAACCTTCTTGCGATTTAGCGAAGTGATTTAAAAATCCCCAAAAAGCTCATTAAGTGAGCATATTTAGACTTCCAACGTGTTCGTTTA
>JAUPLM010000183.1 GCA_030836965.1 Thermodesulfobacteriota bacterium
ATTGTATTTATACAGGTTTTCTTCGATAAGCTGATTACCGAGCCTCCTGATTCCTGTCCCAGCATCAATTATAATTATATCGCCGCTTTTCGCCCTTATTTCAATACAGGTTGTGTCTCCGCCGTATTTCAGGTAATCCTTGCCGGAAACAGGTATTGAACCCCTTGACCCCCAGCATTTAATATACATGTCGTCAGCCTTCCATTATAATATTTTTCCGAAAAAGGTATGCCAGATTCCGTCAAATTCCCATTTTTTTATTATTTTAACAGGAAGCCCGGATAATTGAAAGTCTATTTCTTCAGCCTCTCTTCTTAAAAGGCCTGATAAAATAAAACTTTTTTTATTTATGAAGCCTTCGGAATTAACAAGAAGTTTCATGACATCAAAGTGTATATTCGCAATGAGAAGATCCGCGGGAAACCGGATAAAATCCTCGGCTGCTCCCTGAACCGCGATTATTCTTTCTTCCATTCCGTTCAGAGATATGTTTTTTCCGGCTGTTGCTGCAGCCAGATAATTGATGTCAACGGCAAGTGTTTTGCCGCTTCCAAGACAGGCTGCGGCAATTGATAAGAGCCCTGTTCCTGTGCCCAGGTCCATTACGGATTTTATCTGAGCGGAATCAAAAGCCAGTTCAAGAGCTTCCATGCAGTCGCGTGTTGTCGGATGGGTTCCTGTTCCGAATACGACCCCTGAATCAAGGATGATTCTGAAGCCGTTTTCAGGGATATCGCGGGGTTCCCATGGGGGGGTGATTATGAATCTTCCGATACGAAGAGAAAAGGGCATTTTGCCGTGCCACTCTTCGTAAGTCATCCTGTAATCGTCTATCAATGTTAAACCGGGTTGCGTCCCCAGCAGTTTTTTGATTTTATCCTGTGCCGGACTGTTGAAGAAAAGAAAGGAAAAACCGTCTTCCTGCCAATTTCCGATGAATCCGGAGCCGAAGAAATTGCATCCCGGCTTTATACGCCCTTCAAGGTAGTAGATGTAGAGATCCTTGTAAGGAATATCTGCTACCGTCATGGTCATTATTTGCTTTTGCCGCCCTTACCCTTTTTTTCTATGTTTATCTGATCCATATACCACTCCATCGGATCCAGAAGTGTATATCCCATTTTTTGAAGTTTTTTCTTGATCGGGCTTATATTCTGGGTAAGAAGATAGGGGAATACCGCCCTTTTTCCTTCATCCCAGTACCGCGCGACGAGGATGCTTCCGAAAGAAACGTTCTCCTCGGTTATCGCATCGACAATTTTTTTCATCTGCCCTATTTTCTCTTCAACCAGAATACATAAAAGCGTCCCCGGTTCGCCTATACCGAGAACATTTACAAAAGCCCGCAGCAGATCATCTACCGAAATAATTCCCTTGAGTTTGCCTTTATCATCAACAACCGGGAACGCCCCGACTTTTGTCTGCAGAAGGAGCAAAAGCGCGTCCTGGATAGTGTAAGAGGGTGAAACGGTCACCGGATTAATGGTCATTATATCCTTTACCTTAAGGTCGGATATCTTCTCTTTTTCCTTGCAGTTTTCGTAATCATGCACAACTGCCGAAGGAAGCGCGCTCCTTATGTCACGGTCCGTGATTATTCCGATGAGCCTGTTATCAGCTTCTACAACAGGAAGGTGCCTGATGCAGTAAGCCGCCATTTTATCTTTTGCATCGAAGATACTAGCATCTTTGTCAACCGTTATAACATTACTGGTCATTGATTTGCTTACAAACATATTGCCCTCCAACACATAGTTTCTTGCGCTGTACATCCGGTAAAAGATCAATCATATGGCCGCCGGGATGTGATTAGGTTATGAACACATTATTTCTTTGCTGGTCGCGTTGCAATAACTAATAATTTGTTGCCGGATGGACACCGGTTAACTGTCCGTCAGCTATTTATATTCAAAAGAATTTCGACATGATTTTTTGCCAGTTCGGGAAGCCGCGCCAGAGAATATCCCCCTTCGAGTACTGAAATAATCCTTCCCCCGGAATATTTTTCCGCCATGCCGTATATCTTTCTCATTATCCAGGAAAATCCCTCAGTTGTAAGTTTTATATCGGACATTTCATCATCAACATGCGCATCAAACCCGGACGATACTATAATTACTTCGGGTTCGAACCTTTCAAAGGCGGGCATAAGGTCATTTTCTATAAGCCTTTTGTATTCCTCATCCCCCCACCCCGGGAGAGCCGGAGAGTTTTTTGTAAAGCCGTATCCTTCTCCGATCCCGTATTCGAATTCGCGACCTGTTCCGGGATATGCAAAAGACGGATGTTCGTGGATTGAATAATAAAAAACGGACGGATCCTGCTCAAACAGGTGCTGGGTTCCGTTGCCGTGGTGAACGTCAAAATCAACTATCATAATCTTTTTGATATTCCATTTCTCTCTTATATATTTTGCCGCGACCGCTACATTGTTAAAATAGCAGAAACCCATAGCCTTGTTTTTTTCGGCATGATGCCCCGGAGGCCTTACCGCGCAAAAGACATTATTGAGATCCCCTTTAAGGACAAGATCCGCCGCGTTTAATATACCTCCGACAGCCTGAAGAGCGGTTTCAAAAGTGTATATACACATCTGGTTATCCGGGTAATCAAACATCCGGTTTCCGGCATGACATAATTCTTCAAACCTGCGGATATATGCATGATCATGTACC
>JAUPLM010000184.1 GCA_030836965.1 Thermodesulfobacteriota bacterium
ACTTTGACCGTTTTGAAGAAACCCGGGAATAATGTTCTGAGCACATGGGCAAGCGGTATTCCGATAAAGGCTTCAGGCCTGGTGGATTCAAGGCAGGAGAGCATCCTCTTTATACCCATGCCGGGATCAACCACCACGGGGACTGCGCCTGTTTTAAAGAGGGCAAAAACAAGGGCAAAAAAATCAGGCCCGGGTTTTACCATCAGGACGGTCCTTCTCCCTTTATTTATACCCGCTTTATTAAGCCCGTGGGCTATCCTGTCCGATTCAGCGGCAAGCTGAAGAAAAGTAAGATGGGCATAGGCGATCCGGCCGTTTTTATCACGGGAAACAGGATAGACTACAGCTCTCTTATACGGCTGGATTTCCGCCATTCTCCCAAGATGAGATGATACATTTATAAAATCATTGTTTGGCTGCTGCATAATCTCTTTTACCGGATAAGAGCTATTGCCTTTTTAGAAACTCTTTTATAAGCAAAGATATCTTTTCGGGTTCATCCTCCAGAACGTAATGTCCCGCATCATCAAAAAGGTGAATTTCAGCTCCCGGGAATCGTTTCCGCCATTCCGCAAGATAATTTTCGGTGAAGACAAAATCATGCTTCCCCCAGCAGATGAGCATGGGAATTTCTGAAAGGCGGTGCAGATTTTCTTCCACATCTTTTACAACACCGTAACCGGGATCATTTTCATGAAGTGGTATATCCTGAACAAATTTCAGTACGGCAATTCTGTTCTTCCATGAATTGTAGGGAGCGATCAATCCCTTTTTTACATCATCTGAAAGGCCCTTGCATGATGCCATATAAAGAGCGCTCTTTGCAAACAGGTTGAATCTGAGTACGGCTATCCTGGCAAAAAAGCCTGTGTTCCGTATCATCCTGAGGCTAAACGGTATCTTCATTTTCCCGCCGGGCGGGAAAAAGGCCGCGGTATTCATTATAACCAGAGAGCTGATTTTCTCAGGATTTTTTATAGCATAAGCCATGCCTATCATTCCGCCCCAGTCATGGAGTATAAGCGTAATTTTGCCGGCTAACTTGAGCCGGCTGAGGAATGAACCGATATCTTCGATACGGCTTTTTAACCTGTAATCATAAACGGTTTCATCGGGTTTTCCGGAAAGGCCGCAGCCTATATGATCAGGAGCTATTGCGCGGAATTCCGGTGAAAGATCCTTTATCAGGGAGCGGAAGTAGAAAGACCATGTCGGATTCCCGTGAATCATCAGAACAGGATTTCCCGATCCCTCGTCGATATAATGATATTTTATCCCTCTTATCTCCATATAATTGGATTTGAACGGATAAAGGTTTCTTATGCCGGAAATATCAATATGCTTTTCTTCTACCATTTTATGCCGAGCATCAGACAGTTAAGGCCGCTTCCTATTCCAAAAAAACCGACGAGGTCCTCTTTTTCAAAAAAACCGCGTTCTGCCGCTATGGCCGCCGTAATCGGAAGAGAAACGGTGCCGATATTACCAAGATATTGGTACGTGGTGAAATCCTTATCTTTCGGAATACCGAGTGATTCAAGTATGGTTTTCTGATGAGCGGAACCCACCTGATGGCATATTATCCTGTCAGGTTTGTCTTCGGATAATGAGAGCTCACGCCTGAATTCCTTGTATGTTTCCGTTCCGAGAAGAATCCCGTTTTTCAGCACTCCGACCGAATCGGTTTCCATCACATGAAGTCCGCTGGCCGGTATTCCTGTATCGGGACCCCATCGGCAGAGCCTGTGGTGTTCCGCCGCGTTTTTTATTACACCCCCAAGCAGTCTGTGTTCCGAACCGGAAACGGATTCGCCGGCAAGAAGTACGGCGGCTGCGCCCGAGCCTCCTGTAAGAGTCGCAACGGTTTTCCTGAACATCTCCATGTTTTTCGATTTAAGGAGGCGTTCTATGGTCGAGTCGACTATCTGGCGGGCCGATTCGCATGATACTACAAGGCCGGCTTTTATATGGCCGAGCTCAATGGAGCTTGCTATCTGTATCATGCCGTTTAAAACTCCAAGGCACGCGTTTGAAATATCGAAAATATGAGTGCCCGGCGAAAGGCCGAGGCCGTCTGCGACAGCGCATGCCGTGGCAGGCTCAAGATTATCCCTGCACACACCGCCGTAAACCAGCATACCGATATCATCGGCGGAAATACCTGAGTCTTCGATAGCTTTCCTGCCTGCCGATATTGCGCCGTCACTCATTCTGAAACCCTTATCCCAGAAACGACGTTCGCGTATTCCGGTTATGGCTTCTAACTGGCCTTTTTGAAAATTGAGCGCTTCAAAAAGAGGTTCGAGGCGCTTTTCCAGATCATCTGATGTAATAACATTTGGCGCCAGTTCATAGCCGAACGATTCTATGTGAACTTTTGAATAAAGCATTAAATATAAACCCCGCATTTTGACGGCTTCGTAAAAAAAGTCATTCTGTCCGCCAAAGATCTATGGCGGATTGCGCTTCATCTTTCATCATTGCAGCGTACTTTTATTTACGCTACATTCCTCAACATTCGTGCGCCTTTCATAATGAGCTTTTTACTTTGCCGTCTGAAAAACTGGACTTTTTAAGTAACTAACAAAATA
>JAUPLM010000185.1 GCA_030836965.1 Thermodesulfobacteriota bacterium
ACCCCGGTATGGGCAAAGATTTGCCATTGCATGCTGCGGTGAGCTTCGATCTTTTCATGTTCTGCGGTCTCCGGCAGCGTGAATGTGTTTTCTTCAATCCCTTCTTAAAAAAACTTGACACCGGAAGAGAGAGCGTATATTTATCCATCAAATGTTGGAAGCAATGTGTGGGAAGGGGAGATATCAGAACCGATGGTTTCAACACTGGAAAAAGCAAGGCAGGACCCTTCCTCAATGAAGGGGAAAATCCTTGCCTCAGCGCGCAAGGTCTTCGGCGAATACGGTTATCACGGCACCACAACCCGGATGATCGCAAAAGACGTAGGCATCGATATTTCGACCCTTTACTATCACTGGGGAGAAAAAAGAGATCTCTATGAATCAGTGGTGATGGACCTCAACGATGAAATCCGCCAGAAGCTTCTTGAAATCGAGAGTAAAGTCAAAGGAAAATCCCTTACCACGCGTCTTGAAATCGCCATAGATGTGATGTGCGATTATCTCTTTTCAAATCCTGAAGTATCCAATTTCATCCTCTTTCTTTATTTCGGCAAAACAAGAGGCGATTCAAGCCTTAATTTCAAAGTATCCGAATACATATCAAATATTGCAATAGCAATGGGGCTCGCCCTTGATAAAAAATATATACCCGTAAAAGCGAAAGCAAGCGTTATCGCGGTCTGGAATTCGGTATTGAATTTTATTTCAGGAGAGGATTTTTTCAGGCCGATGCTTGATATCGGTCATGATGAATATATCGTGGTGGTAAAAGATACATTGAAATTTATCCTGATACCAGCCTTTACGCAAGAAAGAAATAGAAGCTGATTTTTATAAATAGGAATTAAGGAGGATCATATGGCGCTTAATCTTGAAGCTCTCGGGAAAAAAATCGGTCCGGTTACCAAGGATTATACATGGAAAGATGCGGTGCTCTACGCGCTTGGTGTCGGCGCCGGCTTTTCCGAGCTTGAGTATTGTTATGAAAAAAACCTCAAGGTGATTCCAAGTTTCTCAATCGCCGCTATTTTCGAATTTCTGTCTCATATAGGCATAAACTCAAATATAAATCTGGCAGGGATTCTTCACGGTGAACAGGAACTGATTTTTCACAACCCGATTCCACCCGAAGGCAGTCTGATCACCGAAGGGAAAATTACTCATTACTATGACAAGGGCAAGGAGAAAGGCGCTCTTGTTGTCGGTGAAAGCGACACTTATCATTCGGACGGGAAGAAGCTTTTTACGAGCATCATAACGATTTATTCCCGTTTCGACGGCGGATTCGGCGGTGAGAATGCCCCGAAAAAAGAAGTAGTTTTCCCGGACAGAGATCCTGATTTTGTCGTAAGCGCTTCACCGTCTCCCGACCAGCCACTTATCTACAGGCTTTCCGGAGATATTTTCGATCTTCATGTCGATGCCGAGTTTGCAAAGATGGCCGGATTCAAAATGCCTATAATGCATGGGCTCTGCACACACGGTTTTGCATGCAGGGCTCTTATTCAGAGCCTTGTTCCCGGCGAATCCGAAAAAGTAAGAAGGCTTGTCTGCAGGTTTACAAAACCCCTATATCCCGGAACCCCGATAAAGACGCTTATCTGGAAAACCGGCGAAGGAAAGGCGGTATGGAGAGTTGTAAACGCCGAAACAGGCAAAGTCACGATCGACAACGGAATATTCGAATACGGGGATATACCGGAAGAAAAAATCAGATTTGACGGTCGTGTTGCGATTATTACCGGAGCGGGCGCAGGCCTTGGGAGAACATATGCTCTTGAGCTCGCAAAACGGGGCGCAAAGGTAGTTGTAAATGATTTGGGAGGCGCCCGTGACGGCGCGGGAAGCGGCTCAACTTTTGCTGCTGATAAAGTGGTTGATGAAATAAAGGCTCTGGGCGGAGAAGCGGTTGCCAGCTATGAGAGCGTTTCCACGCCTGAAGGGGGCGGCAATATCGTTAAAAAAGCGATCGATGCTTTTGGAGCGGTCGATATCCTTATAAATAACGCCGGAATACTGAGAGACAAGAGTTTTATCAAGATGGAGCCTGAAAGCTGGAACGCGGTGCTCGATGTTCACCTTAACGGAGCCTATAATGTTTCAAGGCCGGCTTTTGCCGTGATGAAGGAAAAAGGCTATGGCCGGATAATTATGACCACATCTGCCGCCGGGCTTTACGGCAACTTCGGGCAGACCAACTATTCGGCTGCAAAGATGGGACTCATAGGGCTTATGAACGCGCTGAAGCTGGAAGGGGAAAAATATAACGTAAAAATTAATACAATTGCTCCGGTTGCGGCATCCCGTCTGACGGAAGACGTCATGCCTCCCGATTTTCTCGAAAAGGTAAAACCTGAATTCGTTTCGCCGATGGTTCTTTTCCTCTGCTCGGAAAAGTGTCCGGTAAGCGGGAACATATATAATGCCGGCATGGGCTGTTTCAACCGGGTGGCGGTTGTAACAGGCCCGGGTGCTCTGGCCGGCAGTACCGATAAACCCGGAACGGTCGAAGGAATAATGGCGAATCTGGAGAAGATATCCTCCTTGAAGGGTGGCAGGGAATACCGGCAGTTGAATGATCAGATCGGAGATGTACTCGGCGCTTTATCGAAGCCTCTTGAGAAAGGAGTTCCCGCAGTCGGGAAGCAGCAGAGTACCGTGTCGGTTGCCGGAATTTTTGAAGCTATGCCGGCCTCTTTCGTGAAGAGCGCCTCCGCGGGAGTAAATGTAGTATTCCAGTATATAATTTCCGGGAGCGGGGGCGGTGAATGGCACTCAGTTATAAAGGATGAAACGTGTACCGTTAAGACGGGAAAACACGAAAAGCCGACCTGCACGCTCAAAATGTCTGACAGCGACTTTTTATTGCTGATGAGCGGAAAACTTCCGGCCATGCAGGCCTATACATCCGGGAAGCTGAAGATCGAAGGGGATATCATGAAATCCCAGCTTATCGAAAAATTGTTTAAAAGATAAAGACTTCACTTAATACGGCAAAGTAAAAAGCTTATTATGCAAGGCGCACGATTCTTGAGGAATGAAGCGAACTTGCTGGTACGCTGCAATGACGAAAGATGAAGTGCAATCCGCCAGAGATCTTTGGCGGACAGAATGACTTTTAACGAAGCCGTAAATGATCAAGGAGAAATAATATGATAGGTATAACATCTTACGGGGCCTACATTCCCCGCCTCAGACTGGACAGGATGTCTATTTTTCAGGCAATGGGCTGGTTTGCGCCCGCCATAATGATGGTTGCCCAGGGACACAGGTCCATGTGCAACTGGGATGAAGACTCAATCACGATGGCGGTGGCAGCATCGAGGGATTGCCTTTGCGGCAGGGAGAAGAAGGATCTCGATGGTCTTTTCCTGGCTTCAACAACTCTTCCTTTTGCGGACAGGCAGAACGCGGGAATTGTATCTACGGCCCTGAATCTGAAAGAGAACATATTGACTTCCGATTTTACTTCCGCCCAGAAGGCCGGAACTTCAGCCCTTGTCGCGGCCCTTGAAGCCGTGCGGGGCGGCAGTATGAAGAATATACTTGTTACGGCGGCCGACCGCAGGGAGACGAAAACAGCATATTTTTACGAAATGTGGTTTGGGGACGGAGCTGCTTCGGTTGCCGTTGGAGATAAGGATGTTATTGCCGAATATAAGGGCTCATATTCGGTCTCGTACGATTTTGTAGACCACTACCGGGGCGCATTAAAAAAATATGATTATGTGTGTGAAGAGCGGTTGGTGCGCGATGAGTGATATTCTAAAATAATACCGTAAGCCGTCAACTGCCTGATGAAGAAAATGGGCATTACGATAGAGCAGGTGGACAAGCTGGTTTTCCCCTGCTTTTTCAAGGCCGAGCACACCAACATAGCAAAGAAGCTAAACGCCTCTCCCGACAAGGTTGTAAGCACCATGCATGAAACATGCGGGGATACGGGCGCAGCGCATGCGTTGCTGATGCTTGTTTCGGCACTTGAAAACGCAAAGCCGAAAGACCGGATATTAGTTGCCGGTTTCGGACAGGGATGCGACGCGCTCTGTTTTGAGGTCACGGAGAACATAAAAAAGCTTTCGGAGAGAAACGGAGTAAAAGGATCGGAGAAGAACAAAAAAATTATCGACAACTACATGAAGTGGCTTAAATTCAGAGATATTATACAGACGGAGATGGGAATAAGGGCCGAAGCTCCCACCCAGACCGCAATGACGGCGCTGTGGCGCAAGCGTAAAATGCTTCTCGGCATGGTCGGCGGGAAATGCGGAAAGTGCGGCACGGCACAGTTTCCGAAGATGGATATATGCGTCAACCCGTCATGCGGAGCGGTTAAAAGCCAGGCCGATTATGAATTCGCCGGCGTTCCGGCAAAGATAAAAACATTTACCGGAGATCTTCTCGCGGTATCGGTAGATCCGCCCCATAAATACGGCATGGTGCAGTTTGAAGGAGGCGGCAGATTCATGGCCGATTTTACCGACTGCGATTTTGAGGAACTGAAAGTCGGGCTTCCCGTTCAGCTTGTGTTCAGAAAAAGGGTTGAAGACAAGGAGCGCGGTTTCGTCAATTATTTCTGGAAGGCGATGCCGGTTCCGGGCGCCGCGGAAGAGATGGGAAAAGTGCGTTTTGACGGTCGTGTCGCAATCATTACCGGAGCAGGCGCGGGGCTTGGCCGGGTTTACTCTCTGGAGCTTGCAAAGCGCGGCGCAAAAATCGTGGTAAATGATCTGGGTGGTTCCCGTGACGGATCCGGCAAAGGATCGAGCTCTGCCGCAGACAGGGTGGTCGATGAGATAAAAGCTTTGGGTGGTGAAGCGGTCGCAAACTATGACAATGTTGCAACGCCGGAAGGCGGGGAAAGGATAGTTAAAACCGCTCTCGATGCCTTCGGTAAAGTTGATATTCTTATAAACAATGCCGGTATCCTGAGAGATAAGAGCTTTCTCAAGATGGAGCCAGAAAACTGGAAAGCCGTAATGGATGTTCACCTGGCCGGGGCCTACAATGTTACAAGACCTGCTTTTAAAGCGATGAAGGAAAACGGGTTCGGCAGGATCGTGATGACTACTTCGGCCGCCGGGCTTTACGGTAATTTCGGCCAGACCAATTATTCGGCGGCAAAGATGGCTCTTGTGGGGCTGATGAACACTCTCAAGCTGGAAGGGAAAAAATATGAGATCAAGGTGAATACCATTGCCCCTCTTGCAGCATCCCGGCTGACGGAAGATGTCATGCCGCCCGAGATATTTGAAAAATCGAAACCCGAGTTTGTTGCGCCGATGGTGATTTATCTCTGCAGCGAAGAATGCAGGGAATCGGGCGCTATTTTCAACAGCGGAATGGGTTATTATAACAGGGCGGCCATACTTACCGGCCCCGGGATAAAGCTCGGGGATCCGGGGAAACCGCCTACTCCGGAAGAGATAGGCGAGAAGTGGAACCAGATAAACTCTATGGAAGGGGCAAAAGAGATGGAGGATGCCAACTCGGCAATTTTCGCTCTCATAGCTCCTCCGGAGGCGGGCAAAAAAGAGACGGGCGGAGAGCAAACGGCCGGACCGGATGTTAAAAGCATTTTCGGCAAAATGACGGAAGCATTCAACGCAGGCGCCGCAAAGGATGTGGATGCCGTTTTCCAGTACGTCATTTCGGGTCCGGGGGGAGGAAACTGGTACGTTACCGTAAAGGATTCGAAATGCGCAGTGACCGAAGGGACGGCCGAAAAGCCGACATGCACGCTGAAAATATCAGACGGCGATTTCGTTGAGCTTATTTCCGGAAAGCTTAATCCGATGCAGGCTTTTACCTCCGGCAAATTGAAGATCGAAGGCGATATTATGAAATCCCAGCTTATCGGTAAGCTGTTTAAAATTTAATTAGACAGGAGAAAGCAGCCATGGCTACAGGAATAAAAGATAAAGTTGCAATAATAGGTATGGGGTGCACCCGCTTCGGAGAGCGCTGGGATATGGGGGCCGAAGAGTTGATGGTGGAGGCTTTTGAAGAATGTCTCTCCGATGCCGGAATAGAAAAGAAGGATATCGAAGCGGCGTGGCTGGGAACCTGCATGGATGAGGTTGGCGTGGGTAAAAGCGCGCTTCCGCTCTCGACCACACTGCGGCTGCCGTTTATCCCGGTAACCAGAGTAGAGAATTACTGCGCCACCGGCACGGAAGCTTTCCGGGGCGCGTGCTACGCGGTTGCATCAGGAGCTTATGATATCTGCCTTGCCCTGGGCGTTGAAAAGCTGAAAGATACGGGTTACGGCGGGCTGCCCAACCCGGGCTCGGGCGCAGGAAGCCTTGCGTGGCAGTGGTGGCCGAATCTTACCGCGCCGGGTTCGTTTGCCCAGCTTGCGAGCGCTTATGCCGCGAAATATAAGATACCGGCTCAGGAGCTGAAAAGGGCTATCGCCCATGTTTCGGTTAAAAGCCACGCTAACGGAGCTCTTAACCCTAAGGCTCACTTAAGAAAGCCGGTAACTATAGAGCAGGTAATGGGCTCTCCGATCATTGCTCATCCTCTCGGTCTTTTCGACTGCTGCGGCGTAAGCGACGGCTCCGCATGCGCTATAGTTACCACCCCTGAAATCGCCAGAAAACTCGGCAAAAAAGATTTTGTCAGCGTCAAATCCCTTCAGCTTGCTTTAAGCAGCGGAGAGGAGATGGCGTACAACGAATGGGACGGCGACCACTTCATGACGACGACGAAATGCAGCGTAAAGGCATACAAGGAAGCAGGAATTACCGATCCCAAGAAAGAGATAAGCATGATGGAGGTTCACGACTGCTTCTCAATAACGGAGCTTGTGACAATGGAGGATCTGCATATTTCCGAAAGAGGAAAGGCGGTTCGCGATGTACTGGACGGATTTTATGACAGGGACGGAAAAATTCCCTGCCAGATTGACGGAGGGCTCAAATGTTTCGGCCATCCTATAGGCGCTTCCGGGATTCGCATGCTTTATGAGATGTACCTTCAGCTCCACGGGCGCGCGGATAAACGACAGCTTGATAATCCGAAGTTTGGCCTGACTCATAACCTCGGGGGTTTTCCCTTTATGAGTGTTTGCAGTATTTCGATTATCGGTAAATACG
>JAUPLM010000186.1 GCA_030836965.1 Thermodesulfobacteriota bacterium
ACGGTCGCGCCGGCAAAGCATAATCAGCCGGGGAATCAGGGAAGAAACGGCAGCAGCCGTAACAGAAGCCGTTCATGCAATGTCAGAAAATTTTCTTGCCGAAAGCTGAAACTGCAAGATCGACGGCAACTTTGGCCGTATGGTTCTGCTCGTCAAGAATCGGGTTGATTTCGACTATGTCCATGGAGGCCAGCCGGCGGGTGTCCGCTATGATCTCCATGAGAAGATGTGCCTCCCTGATCGTCAGGCCGCCGCCGACCGGTGTGCCTACCCCCGGAGCTTCAATCGGATCGAGACTATCCATGTCGAGGCTTATGTGAATCCTTTCATGTCCGGCAAGGGTTTCCAGTGCCTTGCGGGCGATAGCGCTGATCCCGAATTCATCAATATCACGCATGGTAAACACGGTTATGCCGCTCTGCTTTAGCAGAACCCGCTCTTTTTTATCCAGAGAGCGGACTCCGAGGATGACAACATCACGGGCATTCAGCTTGGGGCCGGGCCGGCCTACATTCACCAACTCGGTTATTCCGTGACCGTTCAACACCGCCAGCGCCATGCCGTGAATATTGCATGTCGGTGATGTTTCGGTGGTGTTGAAATCTCCATGCGCATCGATCCAGATCACCCCGCACGGTTTCTCATGGGTTACACCGCCTATGGTGCCGATGGCGAGTGAATGATCCCCGCCCAGAAAAACAGGTTTACAGCCCGCGGCCACGGCCTCTCTGGCAGCCTGATACGCCAGTTCACAGGCATCTCTTATCGCCGGCATCAGATTTTGAGGCTCATGGATGGCCGCCCGGATCAAGACCGGAATGTTGCAGTTATCCCTTATGTTATAACCAAGTTCGCAGAGCCTGGATAACAGCCCGGCGTACCGGACAGCGCTTGGCCCCATATCCACGCCGCGCTGCTTTTGGCCAAGATCAATGGGTATTCCGATTATCCGTAACTCGTTCTTCATATGTTATTCTCTTTTCCCGCAAGGTTGTTCCACAGATTGATAATGAAATCCTGGACATTGGTCAAAATCGGAACCGATTGGGACGATCCCCGGTTGGCAAGCTTGTCGGCGCTGAATTCCGACATATCGACGATATAGAAATAAACAGGTCTTATATTGCCGTCCGGCGTTACATTGTAATTCGGGAGCATATTGCCGAAGGCTATGGAATGAAGCTGAGTCGCCAGGGTAATTACGGTAGTCGCCTGGCGGGCATGAACCCGCATGGCGTCCTGGGCCGCGTATACTTCCCCGATCACTTCAGGCAGCGGTCCGTCATCCCTTATGGAGCCGGCCAATATAAAGGGAACATCATTTTTCACACAGGCGTAAATGATGCCGTCCGTAATATTATGCCGCGAAATGGCGGCATCGATTGACCCGGCGCTTCGAACGATGTTTAAGACATCAAGGTGATTATAATGTCCCATATAGCGCAGTTCCTGGGTATAGATATCCTGCCCCAGCCCGGTCCGGAAGAGAGCTGCTTCAAGATCATGCGTGGCAAGGGCATTGCCGGCCATAAGGGCATGGCAGTAGCCGGTCTCAATCAATCCCTGCATGGCATCACGGCTGTCCCTGTCAAAAGCCACAGCCGGGCCGAGCACCCAGACAATATGGCCATGCTTCCTGTCATGCCGCAGAACTTCATACAACTGGTCATAGGATCTTGAAAAAGGGGTTTCGCGCGTTTCGTGAATCCGGAAAGAAAACTTGTGGCATGTCTTTTTCGGAAAATCATCGAAACCGGATGTGTGCACCAGGATACCTTCCTCTCCGTTTTCGGTTCTTCCGGTCACAACCGGGTCGCCCTTTTTCAGATTGCGGGGTTCGATAACATACAGATTCTCCTTTTTGAGAACCATGACGGCATCCATCCGGCTTTCACGCGCCAGCAGCCATCTCCCGCTGCCGGTATGGACGTATTCGGGATGATTTGAGGTGGCGTGATACTTTTCAGGGGCAATCCCGTCCGCAGGCGCCGGAACGATTTCGGCTGCCGGCGCTTTAAGCAATTCCGGGCTGGAAAAATCCGGCGGAGTATAAAGAGGTAATTTAAAGTCCATTGAAATGATTCTTTCGGAAAAATTATAATAATCCGCTTTTCACAATCTGATAATCTCATTAATAGGGTTCCATGTCAAATTAAGGCAGGCGCTTTATCCTGCAGGCGGTCTGCCAGGGGACGGTTGCAAAGCTATAGAAAATGATTTAATGAAGAAATTCAGAGGCTCTTTTCCTCCTGTTTACGATAAATTAAATTGCGGAGATGTGTAATGAAACCTGTTTATTTTCCTTTTACATATATAAATGATGATGTTGCGCGTGATCTGTATGCCTGTTTCGGGCAGGTAACGGTTTATCAGCCGAGTACGCACGAGATTCCGGAAAACATGAGAAAGCTATCAGATGATGGCATGCTCGATATCAGGGTTCCCGTCTCAGGGGATGAAACAAGGATCGAAGCCCTTATAAAGGAGTATAAAGAGTGGGGAGAGCTTCATCAGAAGAGCGATACGGCCTTTTTGAAGGCGATCGGGGAACGGGTCCCTTTTTTCGATGACACATTCTCAACACAGCTTGCTTCGCAGATTAAGAAGGTCCGTGACGAGAATTATTCGAAAGAGAAACCCGATATTCTTTTTAACGCGCGACTGTTTCTCTGCCTTGCGCAGGATTATGACCTTGCGCAGGATGGAATAAACAGGGATCTTGTTTCCGTATACGAGATGGAAAAGAAGCTTCTTGAGGGATTGACACATGAAGATGAAGAATTTTTCATTAAAAAAACCGGGAGTTCCCTTCAGGCTTCCGATGATTCCGGAAAGTACAAGATAAAAGAACGAATCGAAGCATGGACATATCTGATGTCAATCGACGGGGAACAGCCGGGATTTTTTATTACCGACTGCCGGGATGCCTTTGATTTAGTTACCGAAAAAGCCGGCGACATGAATGAAGTCCTTGAACTTGCCTCTGTTCCGGTTTGCGCTAAGACAGGTATCATGGATAAATGGCGGGCCTTTTTTATCGAACAGATTGAGGGCCTTTCGAAGGATGATAATTTTATAATGGATGAAAAAATATTCGATTTGCCTGCCGTAAAAGAGCCGGGAAGAGAAATATCTCTGAAACTATTCAAAATTATTAATAAATCACGCCGTGATTTTATAAATAAGATTCTGGGAAATGACTTTCAGGATGTCATGAATAACAGTAATGGTGAAAAAAACAGGAGCATTTTTATATGTCTTGTCAAATCATCATTTACAACATCATGATATATCTTCAAATAATTCCGAAGGTCCCGTCCCCGTTTTTCATTTAAAAAAAACAATAAGAAGGCTTGACTCGAATTATCAATTGGGATATGGACTTTGCCCGATATACAAAAAAATGGCTGAGTAGACTACTCATTGTTCAATTTTATCATGAAAGGAGATCATAAAATGGCTTTTAATCCGGTTGTTGATGAAGAAAAATGCCAGGGCTGCGGCGAGTGTGTTGATGTTTGCCCCGTTGAAGTTTTCGAACTGCAGGGTGAAAAATCAGTTCCTGTGAATGCCGAAGAATGTCTTGGCTGTGAAAGCTGTGTCGAGGTTTGTGAACCCGGCGCAATCACTGTAGAAGAGACTTGAGTTATCAAAGTCCCCCGGTTGATTGCAAAATAACACAACCGGGGGGACTTTAGGGGCTGTTACAAATTTCAGACTTTTTCGTTACGGCTCCTTATGCCGCTTCTTCTGATTTTCCATCCTGTTTATTTCCATTGCAATATAGAAACTTATGGTTACTTCAAAAGCCATTAAATTTCCCGATACCGCCCTTGTATCTCAAAAGCTTTTCAGCTCCCCCCTGACTGATATTTCACGCGCGGTAGCAACTTCAGTCACACCTTTAACTTCCGGATTAAATATAAAACAGGGAGGGACTGTTGCCGTTGCTGTAGGCAGCAGGGGAATAGATAAAATAAACTTCGTTGTTTATCATTGTGTCAGATATCTTGAGAAGATGGGATTAAAGCCTTTTATAATTCCTGCCATGGGAAGTCATGGCGGGGCCACGGCCGAAGGGCAGAGAAAAGTGCTTGAGAATCTTGGAATTGCGGAATCTGAAATCGGTGTTCCGGTTATACCTGATATGGAAACAGAAATTATCGGAAGACTGACTTGCGGTATGGATATCCATTTTTCAAAAAGAGCTCTTCTGGCCGATCATGTAGTAGTCATAAACAGGATAAAGCCTCATACGAAATTCAGGGCGGAAATAGAAAGCGGGCTTTCCAAAATGCTTACGATAGGGCTCGGGAAAGCGGAAGGCGCCGCGGCTTTCCACACATCCGCGGTGAGACAAGGATTCGGGATTATCGAGGAGGCGGCAGGCATCACCATCAAAAACGTCAGGCTCCTGTTCGGACTTGCTCTCCTTGAGGACGGATACGGCAATCTTTCAAAAATCGAGGCCGTGTCGCCTTCCGCTCTTATCGCCCGGGAAAAAGAGCTCCTGAAGGATGCCTGGAGAATGATGGGAAGCATACCGTTTGACTATCTCGACCTTCTGATTGTCGATTTTTTCGGAAAAGACATAAGCGGAATAGGAATGGATTCAAACATTACTGGCCGCCACAGGGATATTGTAGGGGATTTTTATCAAGCTCCGCATGCTAAACGGATTTTCGTTAGGGATTTATCTCCGGGCTCCGATGGAAACGGAAACGGCATAGGGCTTGCCGACATAACGACAACCCGTCTTGTAAACGGTCTCGATATGGAAAAGACATACGCTAATGCGATTGCCGCTATATCACCTGAAAAAGCGGCTGTACCGGTTCATTTCGATACGGACCGCAAATGTCTCGATGCCTGCGCCCGGATTCTTGGCCTCGGATCGATGGAAAATGCAAGGATAGCAAGAATAAAAAGCACAAAAAGTCTTGAATATATCCAGGTTTCAAAATCGCTCGAGGCCGGGATTGAATCAAACCCTGATATTAAAAGGGTCTCTCCGTGGGAACCGTTCAGGTTTGATGGAAATGATAACCTTCTTCCTTTTCCGTCTCTGAAAGAACTATGAATTATAATTATGTTTTTAATACGGCTTTCGGTTACGCCGCTCTTTTGTTCTCCGTAACCCCTTTTAATATTACAAGAATACTTCTTCCTGATCCCGACAAAAAAAAGATACTTCAGGAAGCAGCCATTTATCCCGCAGGTAAGAGGTCTTCACATCCCAATGCCCTGCTAGCTGCAAAATCTATCCAGGATTATTTTCTCGGGAAAACCAAATCCTTTCCTCCTCTCTTTTTTGAATGGATGAATTTCGGGAATATGACCCGGCTGGAAAAAGAGGTTCTTTATGCAACGGCATCTATCCCTTATGGGCAAACAGCATCTTACAGCGATATCGCGGAAGCTGTCGGGAGGCGAAAAGCATATCGTTTTGTGGGAAACACTGTCGCAAAAAATCCGTTTCCGGTAATTGTTCCCTGTCACAGGGTCATTAAAAGCGACGGCTCTTGCGGGGAATTCGGCGGCGGAAAGGCTCTTAAATTGAAAATGCTGGCTCTTGAAAAAGCCTTTCCATCCGCATCCGGGAGTTCTTCCCGTTAAATGATGCTCATTTCCTGTAATCCCATGATTCTCGTTGCAAATTCTTCATAAAAATTGATAATATCAACTATTGAGGAAAGTTATTTCTGTCATGTTTAGTAATGAAAAGCGCTCCGGAAATAAGCGCTTTGAATAAAGAAGGAAGAGGAAAAAAACCGGTGAAAAAGGCTGCATATAATGGATAAAACCAGGCATATTTTTCCGGCCAGGAGGCTTCCGGTAACCAAAGGAGCCGGCGGCGGTTATTTATGCGTAGCCACCGATATTTCAGACATAAAGCGATCCGAAAATGCCCTGAAGGAAAGTGAGAAGAAATACCGGATTCTTGTGAACAACCTCCCCAACATAGTTTACAAGGCGTATATGGACGGATCGGTGGAATTTTTTGACGATAAGATAGAAGCCCTGACCGGTTATGGAAAAGAGGAGTTTTTATCAGGCCGCCTGAACTGGTATGATCTTATAGTAAAAGAAGACATCGATCATGTTAAAGATCCTTTCAGAAAAGCGCTTGCCGGAGATAAATCATATATCAGACAATTCAGAATTAAAACAAGGAACGGAAAGATAATATGGATCGAAGACGGCGCTCAGATTTTCTGCGATGAAAAAGGAAAGGTTGAATTTATAACCGGCGCCTTTCTGGATATTACCGTTCGCAAGACAGCTGAAGAGGCTTTGCGTAAAAGCGAAGAGAAATACCGGAGCATTCTCGAAACAATGGAAGAAGGCTATTTCGAGGTGGACCTGAACGGGAATATGACCTTCTCCAACAACGGATTGTGCATAATGGTGGGGTCCGGCCAGAATGAGCTTCTGGGATTGAATTACAGAAGTTTTTTTACTCTTGAAACGGCGGAAAGGCTTTACAATCTATTTAACGGTGTTTTTCTGACCGGCGAACCGAAAGCTGAGGCCGGCTGTGAGCTTGTTAGAAAAGACGGGAGTGCCGGTTTTTTCGATCTGTCGGTTTATCTTATGAGGGATCATGAAGGCAGGCCTTCCGGGTTCAGGGGGATTTCCCGGGATATTACCGAACGCATGAAGTCGGAACAGGAGAAGCACAGGCTTGAGGAGCAGCTCACACACGCCCGGAAGCTCGAATCCATCGGCACGCTTGCCGGAGGAGTGGCGCATGATTTCAACAATCTGCTCATGGCTCTCCAGGGTAATGCGACGCTCATACAGCTTGCTACGGATAAAAATCATCCGAATTATGAAAAACTGGAGAATATAACGGCCCTGGTTAAAACAGGCGCCGATCTCACAAGGCGCATACTCGAGTTTGCAAGAGGTGGAAACTATTTTATCGAAACATCAGATTTAAATGAGGTTATAAGAAACACCCTGAATATGTTCGCCCGCACAAAAAAAGAAATAAAGATAATTGAAAAATACGGTAAAGATTTATGGCTTGCCGATATAGACAGGGGCCAGATAGGGCGGGTGCTTTTAAATTTATATGTCAACGCATCGGACGCGATGCCCGGCGGTGGCACCATGTATATTGAAACTGAAAATGTAATTCTCAGCGAAAGCCGGATACCGGCCAATTATTCAAAGCAGGAAAAATTCGTCAAAATAACGGTGACCGACACCGGAATAGGTATGGATGATGAGACTATCCGGAGAATCTTCGAACCTTTTTTCTCTACAAAGGAAAGAGGAAGAGGCACTGGCCTCGGACTCGCTTCAGTTTATGGAATCATAAAAGGAAATAACGGTTTTATAGAGGTTGTAAGCGAGATAAATAAGGGCACAACCTTTGAAATTTATTTTCCCGCTTCCGGCAGCGACAAAAAGGTTTTGCATGCCGAAGAGACCGGTTTGGCTGTTCCATTGAAAGGCGTCGAAACGATTCTGCTTGTCGATGATGAAAGTATCATCCGTGAAGTCGGAAGCGAGCTTTTAAAGACCCTCGGATACGATGTAATCTGCGCCGGCAGCGGGATGGAAGCTATAGAAATGCTGAAGAAGGTGGTGGAAAAGCCGACACTCGGGAATCATAAACCGAAGAAGCCGGATCTTGTACTGCTTGATATGATCATGCCTGATATGGGAGGCGCCGAGGCTTTTGCCGAAATAAAAAAAATAAATCCCGGCATGAAAGTGCTTCTCGCGAGCGGCTACAGCATTGACGGTGCGGCCTGCAGGATTCTGGACAGCGGTTGCAACGGCTTCATCCAGAAACCTTATACAATTTTTGAGATAAGCAGGAAGGTCAGGGAGATTCTGGAAAACTGACGGAGTATATTTGATGGTTTTGTAAAAAGTAAATATGCTCACTTAACCCCGATATACGGGATAAGTAAGTTTGCGAAATTATTTCCTGCCGGAAATAATTTCTATCTTACTAATGAGCTTTTTGGGGATTTTTAAATGACTTTACTAAAGCACAAGAACTCGGGCTAACGCCCTCAAACAGCTTGTGCTTTTTAACGCTCAGTAATTTAAAAATCTGTTTCCCAAAGATCTCAAATCCGTTCGCATATGACTTTTTACAAAACCATAATTGTTAATAGTTTCGTAAACAGGTAATATAAGATGAAACAATATATCATTGACGAGTTAAGGTACAACGACTATGAGAAGGTCAAGCTATACCTTGATGAGAACCTGGGATCTTCGGAAATCGGCGGTATTTACTGGCTTCCTATTGATAAAGAGATATTGACGGACGAACAGGCAGCTCATACCGAATGCCTGCCGCTTTTTTTTGTTATTGACCTTAAACCGGAGCTTATTTCCTGCGAGCTTCTTGTCCGCACTAAAAACCGGATCAGATGCAGCTGTATCGACTATGCCACTGAAAAACAGCGGAACTGGCTTATTAATTATACTGATGATATGCTCTGGCAGCTTGAAATTTCTGTTTAACAGTATTTTGCCACAAAGATACAAAGGCACGGATAAGCCTTAGTGCGATAATGATTGAGTACAGTAACGTCAAAAATGGCAGACTCTTAAAAATCATACGCTAACGGATTTGGGGTTTTTGGTAAATAACATGTTGATGACCGCGGCGATTATTGTGTGGATTGTGCTGACAACCGGTATTTTCGGGATATTGGCGATCCTGGCGTCGTTTGTGGATTTGAAGGGGCGCCTCCCGCACAAGGTTGCCGGCATATGGGCTCGGTCCATACTGGCCGCAAGCCCGATAGAAGTAACGGTTACAGGCCTTTCGAATATAGACCCTGCGAAGTCATACGTTTACATGTCAAACCACCAGAGCAACTATGATATTCCCGTACTTCTTGGACATCTTCCGGTTCAGTTCAGATGGCTTGCAAAAATAGAGCTTTTCCGCATACCTCTCTTCGGGTATGCAATGAAAAGAGCCGGATATATCTGCATAGACCGTTCAAACCGGGAATCAGCTTTTGAAAGCCTTAAAAAGGCTGCCGGAATAATAAGAGACGGCGTTTCCGTAATGATTTTCCCCGAAGGAACCAGAAGCAGGGATGGCAATATAGGTTCCTTTAAAAAAGGGGGGTTTGTACTTGCGATTGAGTCGGGTGTCCCTATTCTGCCTGTCATAATCCGGGGCACATTTTCAGTAATGCCGAAAAGCAGGCTTCTGATTAAACCCGGCAAGGTTACACTTGAAATACTGAAACCTGTTGAGACAACAGGTTTTACAAGAGAAACCAAAGATGCGCTTATGGAAAAAATCGGAAATATCATGCGTGAACACGTAGAAGCGGAGAAGAAGGATATTCTGTGATGCTGAAAATCATTCCCCTCGGCGGGCTTGGTGAAATCGGCCTTAACATGATGGCTTTCGAGTATAACGACTCCATATTCATCGTTGATGCCGGGCTCATGTTTCCTGAAGATTACATGCTGGGAGTCGATTTTGTAATTCCCGACATGCTATACCTGAAGCAGAACAAGCAGAGGATAGTCGGAATAGTATTGACGCATGCCCATGAAGATCATATCGGCGCGCTGCCTTACCTGCTGAAAGATATTAATGTGCCTGTTTTCGGCACCCCGTTTACACTAGGGCTTGTTCGGCATAAGTTAGAGGAGTACGGCCTTCTCGCATCGGCTTCTTTGTATGACGTTTCCCCCGGAGAGAAACTGAAGTTAGGTTCATTTGAAATTGAGTTTATAAGGGTAGGCCACAGCGTGGTTGACGGAGTCGGACTTGCGATAAGAACGCCTTTAGGGCTGATTATTCATACCGGTGATTTTAAAATAAGCCATACATCCATGGACGGGATGATGACTGATGTTCACAGCTTCGCCCGCTGCGGAGAGGAGGGAGTCTTGTGCCTTCTTTCCGATTCTACAAACATCGAGAAAGAGGGTTATACCATTTCCGCAAAGGAGATAGGCGAAACTTTAGCAAGGATTACGACGGGATGCAGCGGAAGAATAATCATCGCTCTTTTCGCTTCAAATATTGCGAGAATCCGGCAGATAGTCAATATAGCAAAAGCGAGTGATAAAAAGATTATTTTCAACGGCAGGAGCATTGAGGTCAGCGTCAGTATCGCAAAAGATCTCGGCTACCTGAAAGTACCCGACGGACTGGAAATAGACATAAACCGGATTAACGAATTTTCGGATGACGAAATAATCATGATCACCACCGGAAGCCAGGGAGAACCCCTCTCCGCGCTTGCTCGCATGGCGGCTGGTACGCACAAACAAATAGCCGTGAAAAAAAATGACACCGTTATCCTTTCTTCCAAGTTTATTCCGGGAAATGAGAAAGCCATAACCAATATCATCAACAAGCTTTATAAACGCGGAGCTGATGTAATCTACGAAAAGATATCGAATATCCATGTATCCGGGCATGCTTTCAAGGAAGAGCTGAAACTGATGATAAATCTTACAAAGCCCGAATATTTTATTCCGATTCACGGAGAATACAGGCACCTGGTGCTCCATTCGCGCCTTGCCGAAGAGGTGGGAATAAAGAAGGAAAAAATACTTCTTGCCGAAAACGGACAGATAATAGAATTTGACTCCAAAGGCGGCAGAATAAAGGATGAAGTCCCGACAGGCCGTGTGCTGGTTGACGGAAAAGGAATCGGTGATGTGGGAAGAAGTGTTCTTAAAGAAAGAAGGGCGCTTTCCGAAGAAGGTCTTGTGGTCGTCAATATGGCATTTGATGAGGAAACCGGGATTATCGTTTACGGGCCGGAGATAGTCTCCAGGGGTTTCGTTTTTGAAACGGAAACAGGGCATCTTCTCGAGGATGCAAAATGTGTTATTCTTGAAATAGTAGAGGAGATAACTCCCGATGTGCCGGACAGGGTCAATAAAATAAGATCCATGGTACAGACCGCTTTAAGAAAATATTTTAATTTTGCGATTAAACGGCGGCCGGTTATTCTACCGTTTATTCTTGAGATATAATAAAGCATGAGTCGAAAGGCATGAGGCGTTAGACGAAGGTCGAATATCGTACATCGAATATAGAATATTGAATTCCGACGTGCGAAATTCGAATTTCGCCGTTCATCTTTTAAAAGGCCCGAACTCAAATGACAGGACAATTGATATGCGCAAGGAATTAATCGGAATATTTCTGTTTTTTCTTGTTATTTTCACATTGATAAGCCTTTTGTCATACAACCCCTCCGACCCTTCCATAAACAATGCAAAAGATGCCGGTGAAGTTAATAATCTTTTTGGTGTTGTAGGATCCAATATAGCCGGAATTTTTGTCGGTCTTTTCGGAATGGCGTCCTTTCTTATACCGGTGATGATTCTTTTTGTAAGCATAAGGTTTTTCGGTGATTACACCAGGCGCATTATTCTTTTTACTCTTGCTGGCGGATTTCTCCTCATTCTGTCTACAGGGGGTCTTCTCGCGTTTCACGAAAACGGTTTTGATATTTTCGGGCGTGAATTTTCCTCAGGCGGCATAATAGGGATCTCCCTTAAATCATTTCTGGTAAAATATTCCAACCTTACCGGCTCCTTTATTATCCTTGCTGTCGTCTGGGTTGCCGGATTTATCCTCGCCACCGGATTTTCCGTGATAAGCATCCTCAGCCGTTTTATGGAAATGCTCTTATTTGCTTCCGAACGGATAGCGACATATTACATCAAGTGGAAAGAACGGAGAGAGAAGTCGGCAAAGCGCTCGAAACTTGTGGCGGAACAGAAGGATTTCAAAGAGAGGGAAATAGAGATTAAGGCTGTAAAGGCAAAGCCGGTCAAGACGGCTCCCGCTCCAAAACAGGAAGTCTTCGAGTTCATGCGCGCCGAGAGCGGATTCCAGCTGCCTTCAGTAAATTTCCTGGATGATCCCCAGGCAAAGGCCTCCAGCTTCGATAATGAAACTCTGAAAATGCAGTCGAAGCTTCTTGAGAAGAAGCTTGAAGACTTTGGAGTAAACGGGAAGGTCACTGCGGTTACTCCGGGTCCGGTTATAACGACTTTTGAATATGAACCGGCTCCCGGAGTCAAGATAAACAAGATCGTTAATCTGACCGATGATCTCTCTCTTGCTCTCCGCGCGACAAGCATAAGAATAGAGGCCCCTATTCCCGGGAAGGCGGTGATCGGCATTGAAATTCCCAACACGGACAGGGAAGTCGTCAGATTCAAGGAGGTTGTGGTCTCCGGCGCTTTTGAAAAGGCCAAATCGAGACTGACGATCTGCCTGGGAAAGGATATTGTGGGAAATCCGGTTGTGGCCGAACTCGACAAGATGCCGCATCTGCTGATAGCGGGAGCAACCGGCTCCGGAAAGAGCGTTGCGTTAAACACGATGATATGCAGCCTGCTCTACAAGGCCACGCCGGATGAAGTAAAGCTTCTTATGGTAGATCCTAAAAGAATTGAGCTTGCCATGTATGACGGCATTCCGCATCTCATTTCTCCGGTGGTCACGGACGCAAAAAAAGCTACAAACGCCCTCTTCTGGGCTGTTCATGAAATGGAGAGGAGATACATGATCCTCTCGGAAAACAAGTCAAGAAACATAAACCAGTATCAGCAGAAAGCCGTAAAGGGGGCAAAGAACGAAAAAGGCGAGCTCCTCGAAAAACTACCGCTTATAGTTATCATAATAGACGAACTTGCGGATATGATGATGGTGGCTTCAAGGGATGTGGAGGTCTCTCTGACGCGCCTTGCTCAAATGGCGAGAGCCGCCGGTATACACCTGATACTCGCCACGCAACGACCTTCTGTTGACGTTCTGACGGGCATTATAAAAGCCAACTTTCCAACCCGCCTCTCCTTTCAGGTCTCTTCCAAAACCGACTCACGGACAATACTCGATGCCAACGGGGCTGAGAATCTGCTTGGAAACGGCGATATGCTTTTTATGCCTCCCGGCACCGCGAGGATTCAGCGCATACACGGCGCATTCATATCCGAAGCTGAAATAACAAGGATCACCGAATTTCTAAAAAAACAGAAAAAGCCCGAGTATGACGAAAAAATAACGGAAGCCAGGCCGGCCGAACAGTCCGGTTCCGATACAGCCGAGCACGATGAGAGATATGATGATGCCATAGCTCTTGTTACAAGGACAAGGCAGGCTTCGATATCCATGATACAGAGGCATTTGAGGATAGGTTACAACAGAGCCGCTCGCATAATAGAGGTCATGGAAAAAGAGGGGATTGTCGGGCCGTCGGACGGAGTGAAGCCTAGAGAAGTTCTTGTCAGGGGATATGATGAAATCAAATGAACTGCCGAACGCTGAACATCGAACTTCGAACATCGAATATCGAACGGCGGAATAAATAGATGATGAAACTGAGTGAATCCGTAAAAATACAAAAATTTGTCGTCGGAATCAACGTGAAACAAGAATTGGAAAAACACTTGAACACTTGATCCCTGCCGAAGGCAGAATGTCCGCCAATTTGTCTGGTGGATCCGCCATCGGCACGTCCGCCAATCCGTGTGGCGGATATGGCGGGAACCCTCGAATCCTTGAACCCTTTGTTCCATTCGATGTACGATATTCGATATTCGAAGTGCGAGTAATTCGTGAGGCGGGCTGCCTAATGCTGAGTGAAAAGTAATGGCTAAATTTGATGATACGATGATTGAGAGCGTCAAGGGTTTTCTTGATCCTGAAGAAGGAATGCGTCTTTATGATACGGCTCTTTCTGTAGCCGGGCTGGGACCATGCCTTGAGATAGGCAGCTATTGCGGAAAATCGGCGATTTATCTGGGTACGGCCTGCAGGGAGAAAAAAGGTATTCTCTTCTCCATAGACCATCACAGAGGCTCGGAAGAGCAGCAGCCCGGAGAGGAATATTTTGATCCCGAACTTTTCGATTATGCTTCATGGCGGATGAATACCCTCGTAAAGTTCAGGGAAACGCTCCAAAAATCGGGCCTCGAAGAGACCGTTGTTCCGATTGTAGCAAGATCGGATGTTGCGGCGCGCATGTGGGCATCGCCTCTTAATCTCGTTTTTATCGACGGCGGGCATTCATATGAAACGGCCCTGACGGACTACAATTGCTGGGCCGGACATATTGTTTCCGGCGGCTACCTTCTCATTCATGACATATTTTCCGATCCCGCAAAAGGAGGGCAGGCGCCTTACCGCGTCTATAATCATGCCCTTGAATCGAATCTTTTCAAAGAGCTTCCGATGACCAAAACACTTGGCGTCCTTCAGCGTATTTAATAAGCCTGTTTAAACACATAATTCTTGCCAACGCTGAAAGTCCATGATAATTGAGCATTGTTTCAGGTTCTATTTGATGATTTAACTTATTAAAATATAAAGCTATATCCTATAGTCACGTTTGATCTGATGTGGAAGCAGGCAGCTACAACAGGAAAAATGCAGGCCATGTTTTTTCCGGTATATGTCAACAATTAACAAGTAAGGAGGATTCAACAGATGGCTTATGATGCGGTAAAAATGGCTGACTGGCAGATTTCCGAAGCGGCGGAAGTCAACATGCCGTCACCGGAGCAGTGGAGAGAAAAACTGGGCCTTATGCCCGATGAAGTCCTTCCAATGGGCAGGCTTGCAAAGCTTGATTTTCTTAAAATTATGAACCGCCTCGAGAAGAAACCGGACGGCAAGTATATTGAGGTTACTGCCATTACCCCGACACCTCTTGGCGAAGGGAAAAGCACGACCTCGGTTGGTCTCATGGAAGGTCTCGGAAAACGGGGCAAAAACGTCGGCGGCGCCCTGAGGCAGCCTTCCGGCGGGCCCACGATGAACGTTAAAGGAACCGCGGCAGGCGGAGGGAACGCTCTTATTATTCCGATGACCGAGTTTTCCCTTGGGCTTACAGGTGATATCAACGATATTATGAACGCCCACAACCTTGCAATGGTTGCCTTGACGGCCCGTATGCAGCATGAAAGAAATTATAATGACGAGCAGCTGGCAAGACTTACCAAGATGCGTAGACTCGATGTCGATCCTACACGCGTTGAAATGGGCTGGATCATCGATTTCTGTGCTCAGTCATTAAGAAATATAATTATCGGCCTGGGAGGAAGGACTGACGGCTATGCCATGCAGTCCAAGTTCGGAATTGCCGTAGGTTCGGAGTGTATGGCAATTCTTGC
>JAUPLM010000187.1 GCA_030836965.1 Thermodesulfobacteriota bacterium
GAATCATTTCACAAAGTCATATAAGTTATTTTGTTACCATATCTCTTTACCTGTTCCCTTTACGCTCCGACAGCATCTCCATGAAGGCGTCTATCCGTGTCTGGAACTGCGCCATTGAAAACTTACCCCCGTCCATATGATCCCCGTCAAACATTACACCCGGCACAGAAAGTTCTTCCGACAAGACTTTCATTATATCCATCTGCCCCATTGATATCGGTTTACAGCTCCTGTTTGAATGGAAAACCGCTCCGTCTATCTTATAATCCTTTACCGCCTTTTTGATGAGCTCAATGCGTTTACCGAGCGATACGCAGGAGACAAGAGGATATGAGACAAGTGATTTATACGCGATGCTCTCAAGAGGTTTGTCCGGGTCCATCCTGAGAGTCCACGCCGAAGTATAGGTTTCGGCAACAACCACGGCATTCCATTTTTCAAAATAGTTGAAGAGTTTCATATTGTACCAGAGAGGAATATTGTCCCAGAAGAGCCTTATCCGCTCGTTTGGAATCACGCCCTCGCCTCTTTCAACTTTTTCTCTTACCTCTTTGAGCACATCCTGGAGGAAATCAACGGCGATTTTGGTGCCGTGCCTTGTAACCATGACAAACATGATCCCGATCTCAGCCGCTGAAAACGGAGACGGAACCGCCCTTCGCGCATCCATGATATCATCCCAGATTCTGCAGGCATCGTCTGTGTATTTAACGGCCAGCCTGAGCCTGTCTATATCAAATCTTTTTCCAGTGAGATCTTCCAGAAATTTTATCAGCCTCTTTATCTGCAGGACCCCGTACTGAATATGGTGCTCCCTTATGTCTTCCATTGCGATCTGAGGCAGATCCGCCCTGAAAACAGGAACACGGAAATGATCGCAGAGCACCTGAAAAGTCTTCATCGTGGGTATGCAGCCCGCGCCGAAAGAGATGAGGAAATCAGGCTTCGGCAGACCGTCTAAAGGCTGATTCGGCTCCATAATTCCATCCAGCGCGTAACCGACATTGTTCCTGAAATAACCGCAAAGATCGCCTGAATAACCTTTCTTCTCAGCGTACGCGAAGTTGTTCGTACTGGTGCCGATTGCCGCGCAAATGGGAGCCCAGTTTTCGGGAAATATCGGATGGATATCCATGGCATAGAAGAGTTCTATAAGACCGTTCATGGGCGGAATCCACCCTACCGGGCGGCCTTCTGCCTTAGCTCTGTGGGCATCCGCATAAAAATCTGTAATAATCCGGCGTAATTCCTTGTTGGCATGAAGCCGCTTGGTCGTCTTTTTCTCCTCCGTCATCTTCTCTCCAGCATCTCAAAAAAGCTTTCAATCCGTGTCCGGACCTGGCCGGTGAACCCGTCTCCTTCCAGTTCAAACTGCATGTGAGGTATACCCGATTCATCAAGTAGTTTCTTTAAAAAAGGATGATCGGAGAGGTGCGGATCGCAGAACTTCTGATGAATGAAAATCACGGCATCAATATCGAAATCAGTCAGTGTCTCAAGCAGATACTCTCTCCGGGAGGGAAAATCAGCCCTTGAAGAGCACCGGGGTATGGTAAGATAATATCCGGCAAGCGATTGAAGGGGGTCTCCTTCAGGTATCACATTCCTGAGCAGACGAAGTCCTGTGCAGGCATCATCGGCAACAATGTTACCGCCGGTCTCTTCTATGAAGTCCATGAGAGAAGTATCGGAAATCACACTTCCGGAAATAAGGATCTTACGTTTTTTCCGGCTTCCGCTCTCCTCTCCTTTAACATTTTTGACATACATTCTGAGTTCGGGCAGAAATATTTCGACCGGAAGAGTCTGGCCGCAGATATTCATGGCACTGATATCGGCATAACTCACCGAAATGCCGTTCATCTTCAGGTTATAGATATCCTTCATGAGCGATCTTGCTTCGCTGTAAAGAGTAATCGATCTTTTAAGGCTCTCCTTGGAAAACTTTTTTCCGGTAAAAGATTCAAGTTTCTCTATAAGATTGCGGAATTCAGTCATCGTATATGACGCCGCTTCTTCAATCTCCATATAGGGAAGGCTTATGAGGTGGGAAAATCCGGGCCGCAGATTTCTGACCCAGATATTATAGAGTCCACAAACGGCATCACATGTATAGGAGTGAACAATTCCGTCTAAAAAATCATAGCGCCCTTCAAGCCCGAGGGCCATAAGATGGCGTACAGGAGGGCAGATAAAAGTCTGAAGCAGGAAATCCGCCTTATGGATATTCCCGGACTCCCCCCAGATCCTGACTGGAATAATACCGAAAGAGTGCAGAATTTCAAAAGGCGCGTATGAGCAGAATGTCCCTATAACGGGAGAGCCGTTCTTCCGTTTCTGCTCCTTGACAATATCCAGACGGCGCTCATACAGATCTCTGAAATTCATATCCGCCAAAGTATTACCCCTGTCCGGGATTCCGCTTCAGATTATTCAAATTGATAGATGATAGCCCCCCAGGTAACTCCTGAACCGAGCCCGATAAAAAGAACCGTGCTCCCCTTCCCTATCCTCTTCATCTCGATTGCTTCATCAAGGGCTATGGGTATGCTTCCGGCCGTTGTATTTCCATATCTTTGAATATTGTGAAATATTCTCTCTTCGGAAAGGCCCATCGCGCTCTGGTATGCCTGATTTATCCTGAGATTCGCCTGATGTGGAATGACCAGATCGATATCATCCATTGAAAGTCCGGCTTTTCCAAGAACCTCTTTTGTTATTTCAGGAAGTCTTCTTACCGCAAGCTTGAATATGGTCTTGCCGTCCATAACAGGATAATGCCTGCCCTGCTCAAGCATTTCAACCGTGAGCCTCGGAGTAACCCTTGATGCCGGCGCTTCGGTCATGAGGCTCATCGCGAGTTCTCCCTGGGCATGAAGCGAAACTCCCAGAATGCCGATATTTTCCTCCGTTTCAACACCTTCAAGGCAGACAGCTCCGGCTCCGTCGCCGAAGATGACTGAGACATCCCTGCCTCTAGTCGAAATATCTAGCCCTCCGCTGTGAATCTCCGCGCCGACAAAAAGGACGCGATTGGCAAGACCGCTTCTTATGTATGCATCGGCTGTTGCGATACCATAATGAAAACCCGTACATTGCTGCCTGATGTCGAGCGCCGGGGTCGTTTGAAGGCCGAGCTTATGCTGCATCAGGC
>JAUPLM010000188.1 GCA_030836965.1 Thermodesulfobacteriota bacterium
ACGAAAAGCTCAGACTATCCACAGGCTTCTCGGGTATAACGCGATAGACGGCTGTTTCGATAAAAACCGGGACAATCCGATTGAGGCCGACGCTGTGATAATAGATGAGGCATCGATGGTTGATACTCTTCTGATGTATAACCTGATCATGGCGGTTCCGGTGAATTCAGTGCTTATTCTTGTCGGAGATATTTTCCAGCTTCCGTCGGTCGGCCCCGGGAATATCCTTTCGGACATGATCAGCTCCGGAAAGATACCTGTTTTTTATTTGAGCAAAATATTCAGGCAGGCCGGAGAAAGCCCGATAATAGTCAACGCGCACAGGGTACGGGAGGGCGAATTTCCTGTTTTTGAAGAGCCGGGCTCTTCATCCGGGATATCCGAGTTCTGTTTTATCGAGCAGAATAAACCTGACCGCATACCGCCTTTGATTGTCGAACTCTGCAAAAAAACGATTCCGGGCTCTTTCGGTTTTGATCCCGTAAACGATATCCAGGTGCTGACTCCCATGCACAAAGGGGTTGCCGGAACCCTTAATCTGAACCAGACGCTCCAGAAGGCCCTTAATCCAAACCCCGCCGTCATTGATGCTATGGGAAGCAGGTTCAAGGAGGGCGACAAGGTAATGCATCTTAAGAATAATTACCAGAAAGAGGTGTTCAACGGCGATATCGGAACCGTGGTTGAAATCGACGGGAAAAAGAAACGGCTTTTTGTGAATTATTATGAGAGGCTTGTCGAATACGACTTTGAAGAACTGGACGAGGTATCACCGGCATATGCCATATCCGTCCATAAATCCCAGGGTTCGGAATATCCGGTTGTAATCATCCCTCTTGTGACCGAGCACTACATGCTTCTTCAAAGAAATGTTCTGTATACCGCGATAACAAGAGGGAGTAAAATGGTGATCCTGATCGGTTCAAGGCGGGCTTTTGATATCGCCCTGAAAAACGACAAACCCCGCGAACGCCTTTCAGGGCTAAAGGAAAGGCTCAAGTTATGACGGCTTCGTAAAAAGTCATTCTGTCCGCCAAAGATCTATGGCGGATTGCGCTTCATCTTTCGTCATTGCAGCGTACTTTTATGTACGCTTCATTCCTCAAGATTCGCGCGCCTTGCATAATAAACTTTTTACTTTGCCGTTGAACTTTTCGTCTTCCTTGAAATTGAGCAAAATTGAAAGCTCTTCAAAGGTTTCAGAAGAGCCTTCGGCGCTGTTTATTTGTATATTTTATGATCATGGGGAAATAACGGAATGAAAATTCATGAATACCAGGCAAAAGAGCTGTTTAAAAAATACGGTGTTCCCGTGCCTTCGGGCGGAGTGGCTTTTAGCCCTGAGGAGGCCGGCAAAATTGCTGCTTCTCTCGGAGCGTTTCCGGTTGTTGTAAAGGCGCAGATCCATGCGGGCGGCCGGGGGAAAGGCGGAGGCGTAAAGCTTGCCGGTTCGTTTGATGAAGCGAAATCCCTTGCTGCAAAGATAATAGGCATGAAGCTTGTCACGCACCAGACAGGGCCTGAAGGAAGGGTTGTAAAAAAAGTACTGGTTGAGCAGGGCTTGAAAATAGAAAAAGAGCTTTACCTTGGAATTATACCTGACAGGGCTTCCGCAAAGATTGTAATAATGGCAAGCGAGGCCGGAGGCATGGACATAGAAGAGGTTGCCGAAAAGAGTCCGGAAAAAATCATAAAGATTTTTGTAGATCCCCTCGCCGGAATTTATCCGTATCACTGCAGGGACGCGGCTTTCGGTCTTAATCTTTCGGGGGGCGCGGTAAAGGAATTTTCCGCGATGCTGAAAAACCTTTACAACCTTTTCGTGGAATGCGACTGCTCACTTCTCGAAATAAATCCTCTTGTGATTACAGCGGAAGGCTCGGTTATAGCGCTTGATGCAAAGATAAACTTCGACGACAACGCTCTTTTCCGGCACAAGGATGTTATGGGATACCGCGATACGGACGAGGAGGATCCTCTAGAAGTGGAGGCGTCAAAGTTCAATTTGAATTACATCAAAATGGACGGGAATGTCGGAAACATGGTAAACGGCGCGGGTCTTGCGATGGCTACGATGGACATTATCAAGCTTGCGGGAGCCGAACCGGCCAATTTTCTTGATGTAGGTGGCGGCGCGAGCGCCGAGATGGTCGAGAACGGTTTCAGGATCATCCTCGGGGATAAAAATGTTAAGGGAATCTTCATAAATATATTCGGCGGCATCTTAAGGTGCGACGTGCTCGCGGAAGGGGTTGTGCAGGCCGCGAGAAAGACGGGCATGAATGTGCCTGTCGTAATCCGCATGGAAGGAACGAATGTGGAGGCCGGGAGAAAAATCCTTTCCGAATCGGGGTTGAATCTTATCACGGCGGTTGATCTGCGGGATGCGGCGCAAAAAGTTGCGCAGATAGTAAGAGTCTGATGCTTTTATACGAGCGAGGTTATGAAAAGTGAGCATTTTTGTAAATAAAAATACGCGGCTGCTGGTCCAGGGGATAACCGGGAAGGAAGGACAGTTCCATACACGCCAGTGCGTTGCCTATGGGACCGGTGTTGTTGCCGGTGTTACTCCCGGCAAGGGCGGCCAGAAAATGGACGAGATACCTGTTTTTAACACTGTGAAGGAAGCAGTGAAAAAGACAGGAGCGGATTGCAGCATGATTTTTGTGCCCCCTTCTTTTGCGGCGGACGCGATAATGGAGGCGGCGGACGCGGGGATCGCGCTTATAGTGGTTATTACCGAAGGAATCCCTGTTATAGACATGATGAGGGTCAAGAGTTACATCGCGGGAAAAAGAAGCCGTATCATAGGGCCGAATTGTCCGGGTATAATTACACCCGGAGAGTGCAAGGTCGGTATAATGCCGGGCCATATACATAAGCCCGGCGGCCCTGTCGGGGTTGTATCAAGATCAGGCACTCTCACATACGAGGTTGTTCATCAGCTCACTCAGAAAGGGATCGGCCAGACAACCTGTATCGGCATAGGCGGGGACCCGGTAAACGGAACCAATTTCATCGACTGCCTTGATGCTTTTCAGAAAGATAAGGATACGAAAGGCATAGTCATGGTAGGTGAAATAGGCGGAACAGCGGAGGAAGAGGCTTCGGAATTTATTTCAAAGAAGGTTACGAAACCGGTTGTCGGATTCATTGCGGGTCTGACTGCTCCTCCCGGGAGGAGAATGGGTCATGCGGGCGCGATAATAAGCGGAAAGAGCGGTACCGCCCAGGGGAAAATCGCCGCGATGAAGAAAGGCGGCATTCATATATGCGACAATCTCGGCGTCCTGGGAGATCTCTGCGTTTCGGTGTTTAACCATGCATGAAATGGGGATAGCCATGGAGATAGTTGAGATTGCAGCAGCCTCGATCCCGAAAGGAATGGAGAATATCAGGATCGAGAAAGTCAATCTCAAGGTGGGCAAACTTTCCGCCATTGTGCCTGAGAGTCTAAGGTTCTGCTTTGATATAGTGGCGAAAGACACGCCTCTTTCGGGCGCGCAGCTTATTATAGAAGAAGTTCCCGTGGTCGCGATATGCAATGACTGCTCTGCCGAGTGGACGATAACCGGGCCGGTTTTTACATGTATAAAATGCGGGAGCGGTTCGATAAGAATTATTTCGGGCAGGGAGCTGGATATAGTCTCAATAGAAATCGCCGACCCGTGACGGCTTCGTAAAAAGTCATTCTGCTGTGTTGCGCTTCATCTTTCGTCATTGCGGCGTACTGATGTGTACGCCTCATTCCTCAAGATTCGTGCGCCTTGCA
>JAUPLM010000189.1 GCA_030836965.1 Thermodesulfobacteriota bacterium
ATAATTTCTAACTTACTAATGAGCTTTTTACGAACTCATCACTAATGAGAGATTGAAAAAAGATAATGAATACAAAGTACCTCTATATTAATACTATCGGCTGCCAGATGAATGTTTATGATTCGGAGCAGATGGTAAGGCGTTTAAAGCCTCTGGGATATGAGATATCCCCGTCTATGGAGGCGGCCGATCTTATTATCGTGAATACCTGCGCCATAAGGGAAAAAGCCGAGCAGAAGGCCTTCAGCTTTTTGGGCCGCCTTACCGCCCTGAAAAGAAAAAAGCCTGAACTGATAATCTGTGTGGGCGGTTGTGTGGCTCAGCAGGAAGGCCGGATGATTCTTGAGCGGGTTCATAATGTGGATCTTGTTTTCGGGACACACGCCTTAAACAGGTTGCCTGAACATATACGGAAAATATCTCTGAAAAGATGCAGGATATCCGATGTCGAAATGACGAAGGAGATTATCGAGTTTCCGTCTGAGATTAAACCGGGAATTGAAGACGGCATTACACGTTTTGTAACCATTATGCGGGGGTGTGACAATTACTGCACCTACTGCGTGGTTCCTCATGTAAGGGGGCCCGAGATAAGCAGGCGGCCGGAGAATGTCGTAAATGAGATTAGAGAACTCGTTGAGGCAGGTGTAAAGGAAGTTACGCTGCTTGGCCAGAACGTAAACAGTTACGGGATAAAAGAAGGGCTCTGTTCTTTCCCGGAGCTTCTTAAGTTTGTGAATGAGATCGAAGGACTTTTAAGAATCCGCTTTACGACATCTCATCCGAAAGATCTTTCGGAAGGGCTGATATCGGCTTTTGCCGGCCTTGAGAAACTTTGCAGCCATATTCACCTGCCAGTCCAGTCGGGATCCAACAGTGTTTTAAAGAGGATGAACCGGAAATATACAAGAGAGCTCTATATTGATAAAATTGAAAGGCTCCGGAAAATTTCGCCTGACCTTGCAATAACATCGGATATCATTGTCGGTTTCCCGGGAGAAACTGACGAAGATTTCAAAGCTACCCTTGATCTGGTAAAAGAGGTGGAGTTTGACGGTCTTTTTACCTTCGGGTACTCCGACAGGAAAAATGCTCCGGCAGCAAAGTTTTCAGATAAAGTTCCTGACGACAAAAAAAATAAGAGACTCCAGGAACTCCTGGAATTGCAGGAATATTATACCGTAAAAAAGAACCGGGCGCTCATTGGGTCAACCGCACTTATACTTGTTGAAGGATTCAGTAAAAAGCAGGGCGATGGAGACGTACAGGAGGGATTTACCGGCGTTCATTGGACGGGCCGTACCGCAACAAATAAAATCGTAAATTTTGTTGATGAAAATTTCCTTTCAGGTGATACTGCTCTCATCGGTAAAATAATTAACGTTAAGATAGAAAAAGCTTTTTCTCATTCCCTCCTGGGTAAGCCGGTTGATCTAAAGGGGCTGCCTGTCGGGATAACAGGGGAGGAAAGTTATGCTGCTTAAGGTAAGCATAGCAGGTCTGGCCATGGATCCGGCGTCAAATACGCCGATTATAATATTAAAATCGGTTGATGGCGATCAGACTGTCCCGATATGGATCGGATTGCTTGAAGCCACATCGATAGCCTCGGCGCTTCAGAAAATCAAATTTGAACGCCCAATGACCCATGATCTTTTTAAAAATTTCGCCGAACTTATGGATATCAGGGTCTCCATGATAGAAATATGCGATCTGGTAGGAAACACTTATTTCGCAAAAATACATTTAGCGTCAGAAGCGGGGAATTTTGAACTGGATTCCCGCCCCAGCGATGCGATAGCAATAGCTCTTCGTTTTGATGCCCCGATTTATCTGGATGATAAGGTTATTGAAAAATCCAAAGGGGTGGAACAGAAACCCGAGGCCGCGGATACGAGCGAAGAAGGTAAGATGTGGACCGATTATCTGGAAAAGCTTTCGCCTGAGGACTTCGGCAAATTCAAAGTATAACGAACGGCTTCGTAAAAAGTCATTCTGCTGTGTTGCGCTTCATTCTTTGTCGTTGCGGCGTACTTATATGTACGCCTCACTCTTCAGAATTCGCGCGCCTTGCATAATGAGCTTTTTACCTTACCGTCAAAATCAGCAATAAAAACTGTTTTTTACAGATTACGAAATTAGGGGATAAACATGGATATTCTGAAATATACGGAAGATCACAACCGGTTCAGGCAAAGGCTGCGGGAATTTATTGAAAAAGAAGTGACACCTTATGTCGACCAGTGGGAAAAAGAGAAGATTGTTCCGAAAAGCGCCTGGCGGAAAATGGGCGAAAATGGTTTCTTGTGCATGTTTATTTCTCCGGAGTATGGTGGAATGGGCGGGGATTTTCTTTATTCGGTGATTGTGGCTGAAGAAATGGCAAGGACAAACCATACCGGCCTGATAACCATGCTGCACACAGACGTGGTCGTGCCGTATATAAATACATTCGGGTCCGAGGAAATAAAGAAAAAATATCTTCCCGGATGCATATCGGGAGAGTGCGTAACCGCCATTGCCATGACTGAACCGGGCGCAGGAAGCGATCTTTCAAGTATCGCAACAACTGCCGTTGAACAGGATGGTGAAGTAATAATAAACGGTTCAAAGACATTTATTTCAAGCGGAATAAACTGCGATCTTGTCATTGTAGCGGCAAGAGACCCTTCTGTCGGGAATGCTTACCAGGCAATATCCCTGTATGTTGTGGAATCCGGAACACCGGGCTTTTCAAGGGGACGCCAGCTCGAAAAAATGGGTTTTCACAGCCAGGATACGGCTGAACTTTTCTTTACCAACTGCCGGATTCCCGCAAGCAACCGACTCGGTGAAAAAGGAAGCGGTTTTTATAT